>QIKG01000119.1 GCA_003232965.1 Oceanospirillales bacterium | reverse complement strand
TTACTAGCACTTACCGCCTTGCTCTTGAAAATCATAAATCTCAATCTGCTTCACTCAGAATAAATCAGAGGCTCCTTACCCTAATACGAAGGCCAGCTCATAGCTACTGGTTTCAGTCTGAATTACGAAAATGATGAACAAAATACGAAAATAGGCACGAAAATAGGCATCAGTATATGTATGTTATGATGGCATTTGGTAGGTAAGGATATAAATAAAATGCGTACGACGTTAAATATTGACGATAAATTGTTAGAAAAAGCCCGTAACATGACCGGATTAGCAGAAAAGACTGCCTTGGTTAGGGAGGGTTTACGGGCTTTGGTAGAGCGTGAAAGCGCGCATCGCCTGGTACAGTTGGGGGGCAGCGAGCCTCAGTTATTATCGGCACCTCGGCGTCAATCTGAAAGCTCCTGAATCATGGTGTTGGTAGATACCTCAGTATGGATCGATCATTTACGCGCAGGTGAGCCGGACCTAGAGGCGTTATTGGGGTCCAGTCAGGTGTTAATGCATCCGTTTGTACTTGGTGAGCTGGCCTGCGGGAATCTGCATAATCGCACGGAAATAATAGAGCTCATGAAGGATTTGCCCCAAGCAGCCACTGCCAGTAATGAGGAGGTTCTGTTTTTTATTGATCAGCATGCATTAATGGGTTGCGGCCTCGGCTATGTTGATATCCATTTACTGGCTGCAACAGTTTTGACGGGAACAAGTCAGCTATGGACTCGGGATAAACGCCTGCAGGCAGCCGCGGTAAAGCTTGGAATGGCATAAAGATACTGTGCATGGTTAATTTATATTGCCTATAATTCAGTCTGCCATAATTTTGAGAAATATATGACGACTGAAAAAGATTTCAGAAATATCAAAGAAAAGATTGCAGATGATTATGCAGATGATGGTAGTTGTGATTATAGTGGTGATTTTTCTGATGAATTACCCGTGCTACGCCTGCGCAAACGCGAAGAACGGCGCATTAAAGCCGGCCATATTTGGGTCTTTTCCAATGAGGTAGATACCAAGATTACACCGCTGAAATCGTTTGAGCCGGGTGAGTTGGTGATGATCGAGGCATCAAATCAGCAACAACTGGGGGTGGGTTATATTAATCCGCGCTCGTTAATTTGTGCCCGTTTAATTACCCGCAATACCAA
This sequence comes from Oceanospirillales bacterium, assembly GCA_003232965.1. GTDB lineage: Bacteria > Pseudomonadota > Gammaproteobacteria > Xanthomonadales > SZUA-36 > SZUA-51. Next base: position 9,835 of record QIKG01000119.1, on the reverse strand, counting down.
ATCACGCATTGGCCGGCGATTTATCGCTATGCGTTTACGCCAGGCTTTAGAGTTACGCCAGCAGTTGTTCAAAGAAGACAGTTATCGCTGGGTTTTCGGTGAGGCTGATGGCTTGCCTGGCCTAGTGCTCGACCGTTATGGTGATGTGGTTGTTGGGCAAATTACTACAGCCGGAATGGAGAGTCTGCGTGAAGATATCGAGGCGGCTATCCGCAAAGCACTGGATCTGAAAGCGCTGATTTGGCGCAATAGCAGTGGCGTGCGTGAACTGGAAGGCTTGCCGCTATACAACGAGCCAGCTTATGGCGTGGTCCCTGATTTTCTTGAAATTCAGGAAGGCGAGCTGCGTTTTCAGGTGCCCGCGTTAACCGGCCAAAAAACCGGCTGGTTTTATGACCAACGCGCCAATCGCAGCAGGCTGGGTAATTATGTGCCTGGTAAGTCGGTACTGGACTTGTTTTGTTATGCCGGCGGCTGGGGAATTGCTGCGGCTGCTGCCGGTGCCAGTGAAGTCACTTGTGTTGATTCATCGGCTGATGCAATTAGCCAGGTTAGTGTTAATGCTGAGCTTAATCAGCAGCAAGATAAAGTTAGTGCTGTCGCTGGCGATGTTTTTAATTACCTGCGCCAAGCACGGGCAGAAGAGCGCCGTTTTGATGTGATAATTGTGGATCCACCTGCGTTTATTAAAAAAGCCAAAGACAAACGCGCTGGATTGGAGGCCTATCAACGGGTTTTTTCTATGGCCATGCGGGTATTATCCAAAGACGGTATTTTGTTTGTCTGCTCCTGCTCGTTTCATCTCGATGATAGCGAACTACAGGGCGCGTTACAGCGCGCTGCCCGGCATCTTGATCGCCAGGCACAGGTGCTAGAATTATTGCAGCAGTCGCCCGATCACCCAGCGCACCCGATGATTCCACAAACACGCTATCTAAAAGGGGTCATCGCCCGGATTGGAGCAACTTTCTAATAATGGAACAGAAGCTACCTTATTTTGTTGATATTGACCCGGTTGCAATAGCCATTGGTCCCTTGCCAGTGATCGGTAATACATTGAGTATTCATTGGTACGGAATTATGTACTTGCTGGCATTTTTCAGCTTTTGGAAGCTGGCAGAGTGGCGGGCTAAAAAGGATCCATGGCGTGGTTGGCAGCCGGCTGAAGTCAGTGATTACCTATTTTATTCCATCCTCGGGGTAATCTTAGGTGGGCGTGTTGGCTATATGCTGTTTTATGCCAGCGACCAACTACTAAGTGACCCTCTATCGGTTTTGCGGATATGGGATGGGGGAATGTCATTTCACGGCGGCTTGTTAGGCCTGCTGTTGGTGGTGTTTATGTACGGCCGAAAAACCCGTCGGGGTTTTTGGAATATTGCGGATTTTTCCGCACCCTTGGGGACATTAGGCTTGATGTTCGGGCGCTTGGGTAATTTTATTGGGGGAGAATTATGGGGGCGTAAAACGGATTCCGACTGGGGAGTAATATTTCCCAGCTCAATTGATAGTCCACTACCGATAGATGCCCTACGAGAGCTATATTTGACCGGTGCACTGAATGCAGAGGCCCGCCATCCTTCACAGTTATATCAGGCGGGTCTTGAAGGCTTGTTGCTGTTTTTGATTCTATGGTTTTATTCGCGCAAGCCGCGACCGCGAGCGGCTGTTTCAGGTTTATTCCTGTTAGGCTATGGTGTGTTTCGTTTTATCGCCGAATTTTTCCGCCAGCCGGACGAACATCTACAATTTATAGCCTTTGACTGGTTGACGATGGGGCAGTTATTATCCTTGCCGATGGTAATTGCAGGTGCTATTTTAATCCTCTATGCCTATCGTTCCGATTCACCGCAATTTATAAAAACAGGTAAGTAAAACATGCAGCCGTATTTATCGCTGTTACAGAGTATTCTTGAGCATGGATCCGGCAAAGACGACCGCACCGGTACCGGTACTATCAGTCTTTTCGGCCATCAGATGCGTTTTGATTTGAGCCAGGGTTTTCCGCTGGTAACCACCAAAAAAATACATTTAAAATCGATTATTTATGAGTTGCTCTGGTTCCTGGCTGGCGATACTAATATTCAATACCTGAATGACAACGGAGTTAAAATTTGGGATGCCTGGGCAGACCAGAAAGGTGAATTAGGGCCGGTTTATGGCGCCCAGTGGCGTCACTGGAAAACTCAGGATGGCCGTCATATTGATCAAATAAAGACACTTTTAAATGACTTGCGTGAAAGGCCGCACTCGCGCCGCCATATTGTTTCGGCCTGGAATCCGGGTGTGTTGCCGGATGAAAGCATTTCGCCACAGGAAAACGCCAGTCGTGGTCTGCAGGCGCTGCCACCATGCCACGCCATGTTCCAATTTCATGTAAACGATGGCCGTTTAAGCTGCCAATTGTATCAACGCAGTGCGGATGTGTTTTTGGGCGTGCCCTTTAATATTGCCTCTTATGCGCTGCTTACCATGATGATTGCTCAGGTTACTGGTCTAGAGGCGGGTGATTTTGTTCATACCTTCGGTGATGTGCATATTTATTCTAATCATATGGATCAAGTCAAAGAACAACTTAGCCGCAAACCTTATGCCTTGCCAAGCATGCGGATTAATCCTGATGTGAGTGATTTGTTTGCTTTTAAATATGAGGATTTTGAACTGCTTGATTACCAATGCCATCCCTTGATTCGGGCACCGATTGCGGTATGAGCGCCAATATTAGCCTGATTGCTGCCATGGACCGCAAGCGCGGAATTGGTTTTGAGGGTGATATGCCCTGGCGTTTGCCGGGGGAGTTGCAACATTTTAAGCAAGCTACCATGGGCAAACCGATCGTTATGGGCCGGAAAACTTGGGAATCTATCGGCCGGGCCTTACCCGGCAGACAAAATATTGTCATTACCTGGCAGAAGGCTTATCAGGCCAACGGTTGTGATGTAGTCGCGAGTTTGGAAAGTGCGCTCAAGGTGGCCAGGGGCAGTGAAGTGATGGTTATCGGCGGTGGCATGCTCTATACCCAGGCACTGCCGTTGGCCAAGCGCATGGTATTAACGCTGGTAGATGGTGAATATCCGGCCGATACTTGGTTTCCGCAATGGCAACCCGAGCAGTGGCAGGAAGTTAGTCGCAAAACAGTAGTGGTAGATGATGGGGTGAGCTCAAGCTACTATATTGTTGATTTGCGCCGTCGGGATTGATGTTGCGCTGTTTTCGTTGAAGATCGAAAACATTTTTTTTCGCAAAGGCGCAAAGAGCGCAAAGAAAACCATGCATTAACTTTGCGTGCGAGAAGATGAAACGAAGTTGAGTTTTACAAGTATCGTTTGGGATATTATTAGGCAGAGTATTTAAGACAGGATTTTTTGCGTTTAACCTGAACAATATGCCGGTCTTCCAAGCGCATGGCGGTTAGTTTACCGCCCCAGACACAACCACTGTCCAGACAAATAACCCCGTTGCCCTGATACAAACCCAGTGCGGCCCAGTGCCCGAATAAAACAGTCCACTTTTTCTTGCGTCGGGTTTTTGCTTCAAACCAGGGTTTAAACCCTTTTTTCTGTGAACCGGGTGGACCCGAAGACTTTAAATCCAGTTGGCCTCTAGCATTGGCAAAGCGCATGCGGGTAAATACGCTGGTTGCCAGACGCATTCGCCGCCAGGTTCCGAGCTTGGGTACTAAGCCGCTGGAATGCCGAGCATAGACTTTAGCAAAATACTTTGCACGCTTTTTGCTCTGCAGTAGGGACTCAACTTCCCCCGCCATTTTCAGTGCTTCTCTAACTTTCCAGCGCGGTAGCAGGCCGGCATGTACTAAAAGATGCTTGCTGGCTTTGTCCTGAAATAACAAAGGCCGTTGGTTTAACCATTGGATTAGATTTTCCCGGTCATGGGCTTTAAAGATAGCCTCAAACTCTTTATTGCTAGTGCCTCCTTGCGGATATTTATAATCTTCGGCGAGCAGGTGAATATCGTGATTTCCCAGTACGCTGGTAACTGCTGAGCGCAGGCTGTAAATAAGACGCAAAGTTTCTAGCGATTGACCGCCGCGATTAACCAGGTCGCCGGTGAGCCAGAGCTGATCGGCGGCCGGATCAAACTGAATTTTTTCCAGCAGCAGCGAAAATGTTCCGTAGCAGCCCTGGATATCACCAATAACCCATATCGACATACTGCGATTATACGATAAACTCCTGTTAATAAGGTGTTTGCTGTAGCCTATAGCAGGGTTAATATCAGCGTAGCTTTTACGCTTGAAAAAGCGCCTAAAAACCCGCATTTATACTAATACCTAGATCCTGCAAGTGATCGTGCACCAACAGTAGGCGCTCTTAGGCGAGATATTGATTTGTAGAGTGAATGATAAATTGAGTGGGATCCTCATTGTGATTGCCGAAAAGTTAGGTAATATGTAGGAATTAATCAGGACCGCCGTGTGCTTTACATCCTAGGGCAGTCCAGGGGAAATAAATGGAATATCAAGACTATTACAAAATCTTAGGGGTTGAACGCAAGGCATCACAAGATGAGCTTAAACGAGCCTACAGAAAACTGGCGCGTAAATTTCATCCCGATGTTAGCAAAGAAGCAGACGCTACAGAAAAATTCAAAGAGGTCGGTGAAGCCTACGAAGTTCTGAAGGATAAAGATAAACGCGCAGCCTATGATCAACTGGGTGCGAACTGGAAAGCTGGGCAACAGGGGTTTCAGCGACCTTCGGGCTGGCAACAGCAAACTGGCTTTGGTGGTGGGCACGGCGGTGCCTCGGGTTTCAGTAGCTTTTTTGAAGACTTATTCGGTGGCGGAGGCGGCGCACAATACGGTGGTCAGCAACAGGCTTATAGCGCCCGTGGTGAAAATATCCGTGCCCGTGTCAGCATCGATATCGAAGACGCTATTGATGGCATTACGCGTAATTTCAGCTTGCAGATTCCAGAGCACGATGACTATGGCAGACCTGTTGCAAAACTGCGTCGTCTGAATGTGAAAATCCCCAAGGGTATCCGCGAAGGACAAAGCATCCGTCTCGCAGGCCAGGGTAGTCCCGGTACGGGTGCTGGGCCAGACGGTGATTTATTGCTTGAGGTGCAGTTCAAAAAACACCACTTATATACAATAGAGGGTAAAGATATTTTTATGAACTTACCCCTAGCACCGTGGGAAGCGGCTTTAGGCGCAACAATTGAAGTGCCGACACCACAGGGCAAGGTTGGATTGAAAATTGCTGAAGACTCACAAACAGGTAAAAAAATGCGCATTAAAGGCCGTGGTTTACCGGGCACACCCGCTGGTGATTTCTATGTGGTTTTGCAAGTTGTATTGCCGCCGGTTAGCGATAATAAGACTAAAGCTTTGTATGAAAAAATGCGTGAAGAAGTGGAATTTAACCCAAGGGAAAAGCTTAATTTAGTCTGAATTAGATCAAATTGGTTTAAATTTCAATATCTCAGTAGCTTTATTAGCTGAACGATACTACGCGTAAAATGAACACTCCCCGACTTCCTCGGGGAGTGTAATAGTCTCTTAAAGGATGGTGTTACCACTGCCCTGGTCATCGGTAGTGGCGTTCTGGTTAGGCCCTATAATAAATTGGCTGGTGCCGGCACCAAGCAAAATGTCGCTCATTGATGTAAAGCTACCAAAGCCAGTATTTGCAGTAATTGTCCAGTCAGATATCCCCGAAGAATTACTACGGTCGGCTAGAATGCCATAGAACCCGACGCCGCTGAATCTATTGGTTGAAACCGTGGCGTTGTTAATATCAATTCCGTTGATAGCAATCAGCTCTTGACCAGCCAGGGTGAAGTTGTTGTTGGTAATGGAGATGCTGACATCCTGGATAACCGTATTAAAAACACCAGCTGTAATTGCATTTCCTGAGTTATTAGTACTGTCAGTGAAATTGAACTGGTTGTTGTTAATCACAACCCGGGTTTTAGAGGGTGCATCTGCCGCCAAGGTGGTGACTAATATTCCATAAGCCGTGCTGCTGGCCGGGTCTGAGTTTTCACTGTTAAATACATTTGCAGTGATGGTGGTTGACTGATTTGAGTCTGCCAGAGAAATTGCGGTTGAATTGTTAATAAAAGTACTGAAGTTAACATCAACCTGTGCGCTAGATTTCATCGAACTTGTAATGCCGGTGCTAAAGTCACTAATCTCACTACGGTTGAGTTTAAATGTACCTAACAAGGTATTTTTACAGCCCCCCAGTACGGCGGCTTCTGGGGTAACGCCGATGGCGGATATAATGCTGGAATCCCTGCCAGGCCCTGCAATAGTGACTCTATCAATGGTTCCAAATATGACATCATTTTTACAGCTACTGTCGTTTGCATCTAGTCCGGTAAAGTGAATCAGGTTTTTCAGAGGGTCACCCGATGTACAGGGGTTGCCGGCTGTGATAGTCATAAATCGCAGGCGAGGTTCGCCGGTGACAAACTTAATTGCAGCAGAGCTTAAACCCTGGCTCTCCATGCTAGTACAAGAGATACTCTGATCGGTAATATTAAGGATGCTATCAGCGCGCGTTGAGCCTTGGAAGCTCCCGTTAAACCCTGTAACTAAGATGTTGGAAATAGTATATTCAGCTCTGCCTAGACGAACCACGGGCACTCCAGATTTAGCTGCCAAGTCAAGTGCGCATTGAATGTTAGCGGTATCATCAGCGCCTGTTGGTAGTATATCAAGCACTAGTTCATTAGGGTTTTGAGAGACAAACTGCGAATCACAATCTGAATTTACTGGCGGCTCTGTGGCTAATATTACATTTGCGAATATCAGGTTTTCTTCCAGTATATTTCCGCCCGCGTAGTTGCGTACGGGTAATTCACCCAAAGCACCGCCTGCATTCACACGATTAAGGGCGGCAATGGCATCAACCACACTCATGCTACTGGCAACAACTTGCCCGAAAACTGTAAAAAATCCACCACCCTGGCCATCGTCACCATCGAGGTTGGGATTATCGGCTAGGTTAATAAACCACTGGCTGGTTGCACTGTTTGGATCGCCGCCGAGCTTGGCCATAGAGATGGTTCCACGCAGGTTAGATCGGTTGAATTCATTGGCAATCGGTGGGTCAGTTGGTACATTAACTACCGCATTATTCTTAAAAGCAAAGCCACCACCCTGGATTATAAAACCGGGAACACTTCGGTGGATGAATGAGTCTTCATAATCGCCGTCATTCACATAATTGAGAAAGTTTGCAACCGTTCCGGGCGCTTCATCATCGAAAAGTTCGATTTCAATATTGCCAAGAGAGGTTTGCATAATAACTGTAGTTGCACCAACGACCGTTGAGACCGAGTAAAGTACAATTGCAAACAGTAGTTTTTTAAAAGTGAATGATGTTTGAAGCAAGGGTTTTCTCCTCAGGGTTGTTGTTCAATCCGGTGGTTTACGGATAAATACTAAGTGATTTCAACTAATTTAAAGCATTTTGCCACTTCATGTGGGATTCGTGTAGGTTTCTGTGTTTTGAAACGAATAAATGCCCAGCTGGTTTCAGCTTTGGCCAGGATTTCCCCGCCAGCATGCATTATTTCATAATGTCGTAGTGAAGTGGCGGATTTTACCGCACTAACCCAGGTTTTTATAATCAGCGCATTGCCTTCATAGGCCGGCTTGAGGTAAACAATACTATGCGATCTTGCGACCCAACCTGAGCCTAAAGCTAGATATTTTTGCGAACCCCAGCCGTTAGCACTTGAGTGAGCCACCGCTGCATTCTGCATCCAGCGCAAATAATGATAGTTTGCCGCATGATTAAGCTCATCAATGTCAGAGCCCAGTACTGTGTATGGAAATTCAAAGATACCAATCATAGTGGATGATTATACGGTTAGTTATCCCGCAAGGTTATAAAAAAATGGTGCCGGCACCAAGAGTCGAACTCGGGACCTACTGATTACAAATCAGTTGCTCTACCAGCTGAGCTATACCGGCACATGCAGTTGTTTACACAAACAACTTGGGGGCGTGCATTGTATGGAAAAACAGCCGCTTTGGCAATCATTTGCTACAAATAAATCGTTAATTAATTGCCACTTCCATACTATCTTCACTGGTTTCAGGCAGGCTGTCCTCTTGCCAGCATTGAATTTGGAAGCGCCGGGCATCCGCTGTGGAGTGTGAAATGCTCTTCCAAGGTGACTCGACATCATCCAGAAGTTGGTAGTCGAGCCAGTAGCGGGTTTCATATTCCCGCCGGGCACCCAGTTGCGGGTTAAAGCCTAAGGCTTGCAATTGTTTCTGTCGTATTTCAGCATTCGGAAGATCGTTATACAGGCCTAGAGATACGGCATTCTGCATTTCACCGGAGGTAACCACAAAATAATCATTGATTCCCATGGACCCTAATTGGTTAGTGTATTCGATAGCAGCATTGCGGGAATTGGCGATGGGCAGATAAACCCAAAATCCGCGTTCTACCCGGGCTTCTGTCTGGCGTTCTCGGATGCGTGATGCATAGGCGCTCAGGCGATCGCGTAAACGGCGAACCATGGCGGCGCTTTCTAGCGGGCCGATGGTGGCACAAATGCTAGCAAACTCGGCATTCGGGTCGGTTTCGGAAAGCAATTGTAGCTCAATAACATTCTGATCATCAGCCAGCAGCCTTTCAGGCTGTGTGTTTGCCTGTGAGGTGTCAATATTCTCAGCTACAGGTGGTTGAAGCATAAACCAGCCAACTACAAGAATATTGATGGTTATTAGAAGGATTAGGAGAAAACGACTCAGCATAGTAATACATCAATGGAATGAGTTGTCATTATAGTCGTATAGGCTCGTGTGATCACAGAAAATTAGTCTTGAGGAGGTGTATTAATTGGAAACAAACTGACTTCACCGCTGTGAATGGTGGTTTGTCCTGTTTTATTGCTGACTAATAAGCCGCCTTGCTCATCGATACCAATGGCGGTACCACTGATGTTTGTTTCCTGCCCTGTGAGCTTTACAAGCTTTCCGGCATAGGCATGATACTTGTTCCAGTCGGGGATAAATGGTTGCAAACCCCGGGTGGAAAACACGGGCAGTAGTTGCAGCAATTGGCTAATTATTTCAGCCACAAGTGCATTGCGGGATAAGCTTTCATGATCGCGTAAATCTGCCCAACTTTGATCAATTTGAGATGAGTCAGCCAGTCGCAGATTCAGGCCTATACCGATAGTGGCCTGGCAGGGGCCGGCGATATCGCCGTTGACTTCCACTAGACAACCCCCCAGTTTGGCAAGCGCCGTATCTGGGCCGCGTAATATGTCATTTGGCCATTTAAGCCGGGTATCCTTAACCTGGAATGTTCTTAAGGCTTTAACTACCGCAACACCGGTCAGTAGCGATAGGCCTGCAACCTGATTAATACCATGTTGGAATTCCCAACCCATAGAAAGATAGATGTTTCGCCCGAAAGGCGATACCCATGAACGCCCCCGGCGACCGCGGCCGGCGGATTGGTGCTCTGCAATGACTACGCTGCCATGGTGCTGGTCGCGGGGTAAATTGTTGAGGTCATCATTGCTTGATTCGGTTGTCATTTTAAGAATGAGTTGCCCGGGCAGTTGCAGCGAATTCTGTGCGATTAGCGCGAGAATGCGATCTTTATCAAAGAGCTCCAAAGGGCTGAGTAATTGGTAACCACTGCCGGAAACCGCTTTAATTTCCAGCCCAAGTTCACGCAGTTTTTGTAGGTGTTTCCATACGGCATTTCGGGAAATACCCAATGCCGCCCCCAATTGCTGTCCGCTTACTGTGTTTGCACTTGCCAGTAATTGCAGGAGTTGTAACTGTTGCGGATTCATCCGTCACTCGGGCGTTTAAACCAGTTTTTAAAGCG
>QIKG01000173.1 GCA_003232965.1 Oceanospirillales bacterium | reverse complement strand
ACACGCCGCAGTTCCTTGGCTTTAGGCAAAGTAGTTTTAATGATTTCGTGCTTGAACAGTGACGAGGCCATGTTTTTAAACATAGCTTTACGATGTGAACTGTTACGATTTAGTTTACGTCCGGACTTTTTATGACGCATTGTATTTTCCTGTTATCAGTGGCGACTTATATGCTTGTTTGTAACGAAGCAGGTGGCCAGTTTTCCAATTTCATTCCCAATGACAACTCATGAGAAGCGAGTACATCTTTAATCTCGGTTAATGATTTCTTACCAAGATTCGGGGTTTTGAGTAATTCAACTTCGGTGCGCTGTACCAGGTCACCGATGTATAAAATGCTTTCTGCTTTCAGGCAGTTGGTTGAACGAACGGTAAGTTCCAGATCGTCAATCGGTTGTAGCAGAATCGGATCAACTTCGATCTCAGGCTCTACTTCTTCTACCTTGGCGCGTTTTTCAAAATCGATGAAGACAAACATCTGGTCAACCAAAATGTTAGCTGCGAGTTTAACCGCTTCTTCGCAATCTACCGTGCCATCGGTTTCAATGTCCATGGTGAGACTGTCGAGATTGGTACGCTGCTCTACGCGGGCCGCTTCAACTTCATAAGACACGCGTCGAATAGGTGAGAATGAAGCATCCAGCATCAGTGCGCCGATTGAACGACTTTCTTCAGACTCATCCTTACTGCGGATAGCCGGACGGTAACCAACGCCTTTTTCGACTTTGATTTCCATATTCAGCGAACCGTCTTTGCTTAAATTAGCAAGCAAGTGATCAGGATTTACGATTTCTATATCGTGATCAACAATTATATCGCCAGCAGTTACCGCACCAGGACCATTTTTTGACAGGCGTAATACCGCAGATTCATGCTCATGCATAATCAGCGCAACACCTTTGAGATTCAACATGACCTCAATGATGTCTTCCTGCAAATTCTCAATGGTGGTGTACTCATGACTGACACCATCAATGGTGACTTCAGTAATGGCACAGCCAGGGATTGATGACAAAAGCACACGGCGCAGGGCATTGCCCAGCGTGTGTCCAAAACCGCGTTCAAGCGGCTCCAGCTTAACCCGTGAACGGGTTGGGCTGATTTCATCGACGATAACCCCAGTGGGTTTCAACATTTTTTCAGTAACATCCAGCATGGATGCGGCCTCTCTGTATCAGCGACTAAAAAGAAGCCAGGGAAAATACACCCACCCGGCCACAGATTGTCTGGGTTATTACTTGGAGTAAAGCTCTACGATCAGGTTTTCGTTGATATCAACTGGTAAATCATCCCGTAATGGCAATGCTTTGAAGATACCTTCTTTTTTCTTGCTATCAACATCTACCCATTCCGGGGCAAGATCCAGCTCTTTGGAAATCCGCAGGGCTTCTTCGATCCGGAGTTGTTTTTTGGCTTTCTCACGAACATTTACTGTGTCACCAGCTTTGACCTGGTAAGAAGCAATATTAACCAACTTGTCATTAACCAGAATTGACTTATGGCTAACCAATTGGCGTGCTTCTGAGCGAGTTACCGCATAGCCCATCCGATAAACTACATTATCCAGACGGCCTTCGAGTAACTGCAGCAGGTTGCTACCGGTAGCACCTTTAATCCGTGCTGCCTTTTTGTAGTAGTTACGGAACTGTTTTTCCAGCACTCCATAAATACGACGAACTTTCTGTTTTTCACGCAACTGCAATGCATAATCAGACAAGCGCTGACGACGACCGCCGGCTTTGGTACCAGGTACCTGGTCTAATTTACATTTTGATTCCAATCCACGAACCGGGCTCTTTAAAAAGAGATCCACGCCTTCGCGACGGGCAAGTTTACATGTAGGTCCTATATATCTAGCCATGATTTCAGTCCTTACACACGACGTTTCTTAGGAGGGCGACAACCGTTGTGTGGTATTGGTGTCACATCCAAGATACTGGTAATTTTATAACCGACGGCATTCAGTGCGCGTACGGAAGATTCACGACCTGGACCCGGGCCTTTTACCCGAACTTCCAGATTCTGCAGACCGTATTCCAATGCGGCTTTACCAGCATTTTCAGCAGCGACCTGAGCTGCAAAAGGTGTGCTTTTGCGCGAACCACGGAAGCCTGCACCACCAGCGGTTGCCCACGCGAGTGCATTACCCTGACGATCAGTAATCATAATAATAGTATTGTTGAATGATGCATGCACATGTGCGATGCCATCAACAATGGTTTTTTTGACCTTTTTACGAGGCTTGGTACTCGGCTTTGCCATAATTGCTCTCGCTAATCCTTAACGTTTAATTGGCCGCTTCGGACCCTTACGGGTACGGGCGTTATTCTTAGTATGCTGTCCACGGACTGGCAAACCACGACGATGACGAATGCCACGATAACAACCAAGGTCCATAAGACGCTTAATGTTCATCGCAACTTCACGCCGCAGATCGCCTTCAATAAATAGCTTGGCAACTTCTGAGCGTAAGTTCTCGACTTCGGGATCGGTTAGATCACGAATTTTAACAGTCGGCTCTACACCAGCTGAACTACAAACCTGGTACGCCCGTGTACGGCCGATACCATAGATACTTGTTAAACCAATCCATACATGCTTCTGAACTGGTAAATTGACACCCGCTATGCGAGCCATCGCATTCTCCTGAAATTTCTTGCAGCTTGGATTCCCCTAACGGGATTAGCCAAACGGCGTATTGTAACCTAAATTATAATATTATTAAAGACAATTACCGATCTAAAATTAACCCTGACGCTGCTTATGTTTCTTATCTTTACTACAGATAACAAACAGAACACGCTTGCGTCGAACAATTTTACAATCGCGACAAATTTTCTTTACTGAAGCTTGAACTTTCATCGTTTTTCTCCGTGGTGTCTCATCATGCAGACACTCTTTCAATACTTAGCGCCGGACAACCCCGGAACGACCATAAGATTTCAAATTGGTTTTCTTCATCACCCCGTCGTACTGATGGGAAACCAGATGCGCCTGAACCTGTGACATGAAATCCATAATCACAACAACAATAATCAACAATGAGGTACCACCAAAGTAAAACGGTACATTCCACATTGCGATTAGAAAACCAGGTAACAGACAAACTGCTACCAGATATGTGGCACCAACTGCGGTCAAACGGGATAATACCCGATCTACATATTCTGCGGTTTGTTTACCTGGACGAATCCCTGGTATAAACGCACCGGATTTCTTCAAATTGTCTGCGGTTTCCTTAGAATTGAAAACAATCGCAGTATAGAAGAAACAGAAAAACACAATCAGTACTGAATAAAATACAGAGTACGGTAAGGTACCCGGGGTTAGGGCTGCGGACACATCCTGCAACCATCGAGCCCCGCTCGATTGCCCAAACCAGGTTGCAATGGTGGCTGGAAACATCACCAGCGCCGATGCAAAAATGGCTGGAATAACACCTGACATATTCACTTTTAAGGGTAAATGCGTGGCATTATTTTGATAAGCAACTCGGCCCTGACGGCGCGCATAGTTGACTGTAATCTTACGCTGCCCGCGCTCAACAAAGACCACAAAGGCAATTGTTGCGAAGGCAAGTACGCCCAGAAACAGAACAATTAGCGGTGACAACTGGCCGTTCTGTGCCAATGTTAATGTTCCACCAATAGCGGAGGGCAAACCTGCAACAATACCGGCAAAAATGATCAGGGAAATACCGTTACCGATACCTCTTTCAGTTATCTGCTCGCCCAGCCACATCAGGAACATAGTACCTGCTGTAAGTGAAACAATGGCTGTAAACAAAAAACCAAAGCCTGGTGTCATTACGATGGGCAATGCCGCACCCGCGCCACTCTGGGCTTGTAGTGCGAAAGCCACGCCGCCACCCTGAAATGCTGCTAATACCAGCGTGAATATACGCGTGTATTGAGTGATTTTATTGCGTCCAGCCTGACCTTCTTTTTTTAATTGCGCCAAGTGTGGAATCGCCGAGGTCATTAACTGGATAATAATAGATGCCGAAATATACGGCATTACACCCAGTGCAAATAATGAAAAGCGTTCCAACGCACCACCAGAAAACATATTGAAAATATCAATAATGGTGCCTTTTTGCGAGTCCATCAACGCTGCCAATGCCGCAGGATTAACGCCCGGTACTGGTATAAATGTACCAATACGGAACACAATCAGTGCCGCAACGACAAACAGGATACGCCGCCGAAGTTCTTTCAGCCGACCCATGCTTCCCAGTGTATCTGCGATTTGTGAAGCGTTACCGACCATTATTCGACCTTACCACCAGCAGCTTCAATGGCCGCTGCTGCGCCTTTAGTAGCAAATAAACCTTGCAAAGTAATTGCCCGGGTAATTTCACCGGTGTTAATAACTTTAACTTTCTTGATTCGGCGACTAACTATTCCTGCTTCAACCAGCACTTCAAAGTCGATTACATCAGCTTTTAATACTTCCAGCTGATACAAGCGAACTTCTTCTGAAAACTTAGCGGTACGCGAGGCAAAACCAATTTTTGGCAAACGCCGATGCAAAGGCATCTGACCACCTTCAAAACCGATTTTCGGTTTACCACCAGAACGCGATTTCTGACCTTTATGGCCACGACCACCGGTTTTACCCAGGCCTGACCCAATGCCGCGTCCACGGCGTTTTGCATTTGTTTTACTACCCGGTGCCGGGCTTAATGTATTCATTTTCATTTTCGTACTTTCCTATATTTGGAACGCAAAAGAATCGCTGATAATCAGGCGTCTTCCACTCGTACCAGGTAATTAACCTTATTAACCATGCCCCGTGTTGAAGGTGTATCTTCGACTACAACCGTATGGTTGATGCGACGAAGACCTAAACCTCGAACGGTTTCACGGTGACTTCCAATAGTGCCGTTGGTTGAACGGACCAGGGTTACTTTCATCTGTTTCTTAGCCATGATTCGCAAGTATCTCATCTACTGATTTTCCACGCTTGGCGGCTACACTTTCAGGACTCTGCATGCTCTGCAGTCCTTTGATAGTCGCACGAACGAGGTTTATCGGGTTATTAGAACCATTACTCTTGGCGAGTACATTATGGACACCAACTGTTTCAAATACTGCACGCATCGCGCCACCGGCAATTACGCCCGTACCTTTTGATGCCGGTTGCATGTATACACGCGAACCACTATGCCGTGATTTAATCGGGTGCCACAAAGTATCACCTTTAAGAGTGATAGTAATCATGTTCTGACGGGCTTTTTCCATTGATTTTTGGATTGCCAATGGCACTTCACGCGCCTTGCCATAACCAAAACCAATTTTGCCGTTGCCATCACCAACTACACTTAATGCGGTAAAGCCGAATTGACGACCACCTTTTACAACTTTGGCAACACGGTTGACTGCTACCAGTTTTTCCAGCATGCCGTCGCCGATATCTTTTTCTCTATTCGCCATTGTACTTTTACCTATTTATTAATCTTTAAAAGGCTGCTTAGAACTGCAGACCGTTTTCGCGAGCTGCATCAGCATCAGCCAACGCTTTAATCCGTCCGTGATAACGGAAACCGGAACGATCGAAAGCTACTTCTTTAATACCTGCTGCCAGGGCTTTTTCGGCAATTGCCTTACCCACAGCTGTTGCAGCTTCAATGTTCTTGGTTCCCTTCAAGCCATCGCGAATATCTTTTTGCAATGTGGAAGCACTGGCAATTACGGTCTGCTCAGGTGAAATCACCTGGGCGTAAATGTATTTACCGGTGCGATGTACGCTTAAACGCGGTACGCCCAAAATGCGAATCTTTGCGCGTGTTTTACGAGCGCGTCGAATGCGTGCAGTGTTCTTATTAATAGCCATGCTGATCTATCCTTCCTAGCAAGAATGCCCTTAGGCTTTCTTGGCTTCCTTACGAGCAACATATTCATCCGCGTAACGCACGCCTTTACCTTTATAAGGCTCAGGTGGGCGAAATGCGCGAATTTCAGATGCAACTTGTCCAACTTTCTGTTTATCGGTTCCAGTGATGATAATCTCAGTCTGGCTCGGTGTTTCTGCTTTAATGCCTTCCGGAATGTCATAATTTACTGGATGGGAAAAGCCCAGTGTAAGATTCAGAACATTACCCTGAGCAGCCGCACGATAACCAACGCCGACCAACTTCAGTTTCTTTTCGAAACCATCGGTAACGCCGATAACCAGATTGTTCAGCAGCGCACGCATAGTACCTGCCATAGCAACGGATTGTTTACTTGGCTCCTGAATTTGCAAGGTGTTATCTTCCATAACCAAGGCTACAGAGGGATGCAAGTTGAGTTCCATTGTGCCTTTTGGACCTTTTACCTTAACATTCTGGCCATCGATGGTGACATCGACGCCAGTAGGTATAGAGATCGGAGCTTTTGCTATACGAGACATATAATTATCCTTATGACACGATACAGAGC
>QIKG01000213.1 GCA_003232965.1 Oceanospirillales bacterium | reverse complement strand
CTTGCTCTGGTATCGCTGGCAAATGGAAGGTAAGCGCAGGGGAGCGCTATCATTAGCGCACTATCGTGAGCAGTCGGCAGAATCGCAGCGGCAACTCACCCGATTTCTTACTGAATCACTGGATTTGGAAGAAATAATGACCCGCTTTGGCTCCATCCTTCAGCAGCAATTGAATGCCAGTAGCGTGGTGTTGCAATTTCAGGGTGATGACTTGCCAATTGAAGCCTTCAGCACAGGCGATTCCCACATAATTTCGAATGTGGACTGGATCGGACGAATTAAAGAACAGGGGCTGTACCAACCGGACTGGGAGGGTACTAAGGTAAGCCTAGGCAGTAACAATCATGCTTTTATCGCCCCCCTGTCGGCAGGTGATGAGTTACTTGGGCTGGCAGTGATAAGTGGCGGTGCCCAGCAACCGTTTACTGCAGAAACGCAAGCTATTATCCGGCTTTATTCAAAAGTTGCGGGTTCAGCTATCCAAAATGCACGATTATATTTACGCGTTCAGAATTTGGCCGAAGATGCTGATCAGGCGAGTGCGACTAAATCCAATTTCCTAGCCACCATGAGCCATGAGATTCGAACACCTTTGAATGGTGTCTTAGGAATGTCAGAGCTACTTTCCGACACTGATTTATCACCTCAGCAGCGAAGTTTGGTGGATTCCTTACGCCATTCCGGGGATAACTTATTACGAGTGTTGAATGAAGTTCTGGATTTATCCAAAGTTGAATCCGGTGTGGTGAAACTGAACGATGGAGATGTAAATCTGAACAGTTTGCTGGAGCAGGTTATTACACTTTATGCAGGGGTTGCATCACAACAGGATATAGAGCTAATTGGTCTGCTAGCGGCCGATGTCCCACTGATTGTTGCCGGTGATCCTGATCGCCTTGAGCAGGTGTTATGTAACTTGCTGAGTAATGCGCTTAAATTCACCGATGAAGGTTATGTGGTATTTGGAATAACGCTGCAAAAAAATGGTGAACAGCTGCGCTTTTTCGTACGGGATACCGGCATCGGTTTAAACCCTGCCGAGCAGGAGAAAATATTTGATGCTTTCGAGCAGGTTGATCAATCACCGAATCGGCGTTTCGGTGGTACTGGTCTTGGGCTTACCATTTCCCAAAAAATTGTGCAGTCAATGGGTGGCTCTATTAACCTAGAGAGTGAAGCTGGGATTGGTAGTGGCTTTTATTTTGATTTGCCACTGAATAAACGCGCCAGCGCAAACGAGGACTGGCTGGCCGGAAGCCAATTGCTACAACGGAAGCTGGTATGCCTGGAGCTGGAAAATCCGTTAAAAGAGTCTATTAGCATGTTTTTAGGGCGCTGGGGCATAGCGCAAATTGATGCCTCTAGCAATAAGCCTGACCCTGAGATTGATACCTTGATAGTGAGTGTAAACGAAGGTTTTGCCAACCGCGAGCAAATGGCTGAGGATACTGATAAATTGCGTAAAAAATACCCGGGTTGTGAAGTAGTATTCCTGTTGCCAATAAGCTTTGATACCGCGCAGTATCAGGATATTCCGCATTGCCATACTTGCCAGCGACCGGTCACCATGACCGGGTTTGCCAGCACACTAATGGAAATCAATTTAACCCCGGAAGAGTAGACTGCGTTGCTTATAAGGCGGTTTATCCTTTGCCGCTGAGTTCATGCACAGCTGCTACCAAGCAGGCTAGGTGTTTTGGTGGTACATCGGGAGTAATACCATGCCCGAGATTGAAAACATGCCCCGGCCCGGCACCAAAATCGTCCAGCGTTTGTTTCACATAACGGCGGATAGTCTCTGGATTGGTCAGCAGAATGGCAGGGTCCATATTGCCCTGCAGGGCGATTCGGTCGCCACAGAAGCTCCGTGCTTCTGCTAATCGCATAGTCCAGTCAACCCCAGCGGCATCGCAGCCACTGTCGGCAATTGCCCCAAGTCGGTGGCCACAGCCTTTGCTAAACAGGATGACGGGTACCCGGCGACCTTCATTCTCGCGGATTAAGCCGTCAATAATGCGTTGCATATAAGTGAGGGAAAACTCTTGGTACTCTGCCCATGGTAGTGCTCCGCCCCAGGTATCAAAAATTTGCACAACCTGTGCGCCGGCGCGAATCTGTGCATTCAGGTAGTCAGTGACCGCGTCTGCCAACTTCCCAAGCAGCAGATGGGCAACATCAGGTTGTTCGAATATAAGTGCTTTAGCGCGCGCCCAAGTTTTGCTGCTACTGCCTTCAATCATATAAGTTGCCAGTGTCCATGGACTACCTGAAAAACCAATTAGCGGCACTTCACCTGCGAGTGCCAGTCGAATTTTTTTAACCGCAGCCATGACATAAGGCAGATCATCCTCTGGGTCAATGGCTGGCAAGTTTTTAATATCACTGGCAGAGCGTAATGGCCGCTCGAATGAAGGTCCCTCGCCAGTGGTGAAGTTTAGACCCAGGCCCATGGCATCGGGAATAGTAAGGATATCTGAAAATAGTATCGCTGCATCGAGTGGAAACCGCTTGAGTGGTTGCAAAGTTACTTCACAGGCTAGCTCCGGGTTGGTGCACAGGGCCATAAAACTACCGGCTTCTGCTCTTAACTGCCGGTATTCAGGCAAATAGCGGCCAGCCTGGCGCATGATCCATACAGGCGTGTAGTCGGTTTGTTGGCGGCTGAGCGCGCGTAGAAAAGTGTCATTTATTAAGCTAGTCATTGTTGTTTTCCGTAATCGGGTTATTGACGCAGAACCGCATAAAGATCGGTGTCGCTAACCTGGGTATATATAAGCGCCTGCCCTATAGATTTGAGCAGAATAAATCGATATTCGCCGCCCAGATTTTTTTTATCTAGGCGCATATTATTAATTAAATCAGCCGCGGCGGGTAGTTCAGAGTCGGCCCCAGGCAAACCCAGTACAGCGCATAGTTGCGACAGGCGCTGCTCGGAATCTCCGCTATCCAGGCCCAATCGGGTACTCAGTCTAGCTGCCAAAACCATACCAATGGCAACAGCTTCGCCGTGTAGCCATTGTTTGTACTCGGTTGCGGTTTCAATAGCATGGGCAAAGGTATGACCAAAATTCAGCAAGGCTCTTTGGCCTTGCTCCAGCTCATCAGCAGCCACCACTTCAGCTTTGGCATTTACGGATTTAATCACGGCCTGCATTATGCTTTCGGGCATTCTGGCATTCAGCGAGCTGGCCTGTTTCTCAAGCCAGTCAAAAAAATGACTATCGCCAATCGCGCCATATTTAATCACCTCAGCCAGGCCGGCCCGATATTCGCGATCTGGCAGGGTATGGAGACTGTCACAATCTATAATGACCGCGTGTGGTTGGTGGAATGCGCCCAATAAATTTTTTCCGGCGCTATGATTAATGGCGGTTTTTCCACCGACCGAGGCATCAACCTGAGCCAGCAGCGTTGTTGGTATTTGAATGATATCAATGCCACGCATCCAGCTGGCAGCAGCGAAACCTGCCAGGTCGCCAATCACCCCGCCGCCAAGGGCAATAATGCAAGTGTCGCGCCCGGCTTTCATGGCGGCGAGTTTATCTGTCACTGTTTGCCACTGTTCCAGGGTTTTATACTGTTCGCCATCGGGGAGAATAATTTGCTCATGGGTATTGCCGGGCAAGGCTTTTGTTAATGCATCGAGGTAGAGTGGCGCAACGGTCTCATTGCTGACAATTAAGAACCTGCGATTTTCGAGTAAGCGGGACCAGAGGGCAGGGTTATTGAGGATGCCTTGGCCGATGTAAACCGGATAATTGCGGCTGCGGGTTTGTACTTCAATGACTTCCATTGTTTGTTCCCGAGTGGCTATAAACTTGTTTCATCTAGGTATTGGTTAATCGCGTGTAGCACGGTTGAGGCCATTTCGGCACTATGGCGTCGGTCGGTATGTACTGTAATATCTGCGAGTGCTTGATAGATGGGGTCGCGCTGGGTGAATAAGTCGGTCAGTACCTGTTGTCGGTCCGGCACGCTCAGCAGGGGTCTTTTTTTATCCATCTGCAGCCTTTGGAGTTGCTGCTCAACGGTGGTTTTCAGATAGATGATGATTCCATTGCGCGTCATTCGTTGCCGATTTTCTTCTATCAGCACCACCCCGCCGCCGGTGGCCAGCACAATCTCGCGGCGTTGCAGTAATTTTTCCAGTTGCGCAGATTCGCGTTTGCGGAAACCTTCTTCGCCCTCAATATCAAAAATAGTTGCGATATCCACACCCGTTTGCCGCTCCAGTTCAGCATCACAGTCGATAAAGTCCCTGTGCAGTTTTTGCGCAAGTTTTTTACCTACCGTGGTCTTTCCGGCACCCATTGAGCCAATGAGAATGATACTTTGACTAAATTTCACTAATTTTTTTACCTACTGGTGTATAACTCCGTTACCATACAGCAACTTGAATTGATTTTGGACTGGAAATGATCCGATTTTTTGTATTATTTGTGATTTTATTGGTTGGTCTGTTTACTCTGGAAATTCTACAGCCCGTCCAAGATTACATTATCTCACCCTTTACCGGTGTTTTGGCTAATATCAGCGTTTTTTTAATTCAGCTGTTTGATGACCAGGTGATCGCCAGTGGACGGGTGATCCGTAGCTTGGAAAACGGTTTTGCGGTTGAAATCCAGGCCGGTTGCAATGGTGTTGAAGCTGTCATCATTCTTTTTGCTGCTCTATTTGCCTTTCCAGCACCGTTTAAAAATAAAATGATCGGTTTTTTCTGGGGCTTTTTGGCGATACAACTGCTCAATTTGGTGCGAATTATTTCCTTGTTTTATTTAGGGCAATGGAGTGACACCGCATTTCGCTGGTTCCATCTGTATTTGTGGCAGGCGTTAATCATACTCGATGCTTTGGTGGTTTGGCTGATCTGGCTGCGCACCTTGCCAGAGAACAAGAACCAGCCAACCGATGATTCCACGCCATTACCCGAAGAGGCTTGAGAGCCTTGATGGCGAGCCAGAACACCATCAACTTAGGCAAGGCGTTCGGCTGTCACTGTGGTTTTATCGCTCAGTAAAAAACTGTTGGCGAAAATTCAGATTCAGAGTTTTAGTTTCACCATCCGGTATTATTTCGATCTGAAAGCTGAAGGTTTCTTCATTGTTGATGCGAAACTCACCTAGGTAATAGATGGCACCGGGGTCGTTGTCAGCGCGCATGGGTTCACTAACTTCGCGCAACTGGATTTGCCGCCGCTGGCCAGTCAGGTTAGTAGCCGCTGCTGAAACTGTCGCATGGACAGGGCGGGTAGTTTCACCGGTTTTTTTCAATACGGTTATATTCAACAGTGCCCGGCTACCTGAACGCAAAATATTATTGGCCTTGGCAACCTGGGGCGGTAACAGCTGTGTATTCAGGGCGTTGTAATGCACCACATAATCGCCGAAATCCTGAGATTGCTGGGCTGATAGTACACCACTAAAGAGCAAAAGTAGGCAAGCTGTGAGGGTTTTAAAGCTCATATTCATAATGCTTCTCCTTGTTTGAAGGCTTAGCTAATAAACTTGTAATGGATCTTATAATGGTCATAGCCTTAACTAATAGCCTAGCAGAAGACGTAGGAAATGTATTGTAAGCAAGGCGATAACTGCTGA
>QIKG01000206.1 GCA_003232965.1 Oceanospirillales bacterium | reverse complement strand
CATGGAGGCATGACCATTGGAGAGCACAAAGCGATCTCGGTCGTACCAGTTTGGATTTGTGGGGTTATGTGTATGGAAATCACGCCACAGGACTTCAGCGATATCCGCCATTCCCATGGGAGCGCCTGGGTGTCCGCTATTGGCTTTTTGGACCGCATCCATGCTCAATGCACGAATGGCATTGGCTAATTCTTTGCGACTGGGCATAGTAAATTCTCAGTAGTATTAAATAACCGAAAGCACCCGGAAATCCGGATGCTCTAATATCGATAATTGTTACCCATGCCGCCCGTGAGAGCAAGGGTTAGTAAGCAATTCCATCAACATTAGTTGATGTCTGCAACAAAAAGCTCAGAAAAACTCAGATAAGTACTTATTTTTACTTATTCTGAACCAGTTCCCCGGCTTTGTATTTCGCCCAGTAGCTATCCAGATGCTTTTTAACTACCGGCATCAGGAAGTACAGGCCGATGATATTGGGGAAGGCCATGGCAAATATCATTGCATCAGAGAAGTAAATTACAGCTCCCAGTTGCATGGATGCGCCGATAACTACAAAAATCAAAAATAATATTTTGAAGGTATTGGCAACTATTGGCCGCTCACCAAATAAGTAAGTCCAGGCTTTAAGGCCGTAATATGACCACGAAAGCATGGTGGAAAAGGCAAATAACACCACAGCCACCGCCAGCACATACGGGAACCAACTAAAGGCTGACTCAAAAGCGGCTGAGGTCAGCGCCACACCATCGGCATCAGAAGCACCGTAGGCGCCTGTAAGAATTATGACCAGCGCGGTGATAGTACAAATTACCACGGTATCAATAAACGGCTCGTAGAGGGAGACTAAGCCTTCGGTTACCGGCTCTCTGGTTTTTACCGCCGCGTGCGCAATAGCGGCAGAACCAATACCTGCCTCATTCGAAAACGCCGCCCGCTGGACGCCCTGAATCAGCACCCCAATCACACCACCTGCTACGCCCTCAGGGCTGAAAGCACCTTGGAAAATTGTAACAAATGCTGCTGGCACAGCGGATATATTCATCAGGATAATTACCAGGCCGGCGGTAACATAAAGAATCGCCATAAAAGGCACGATTTTTGAGGTTACTTTGGCGATGCTTTTAATCCCACCAATGATTACCATACCAACAAGGCCAGCCACTATCAGGCCATAAAGCCAGCCTTTATCTGCCCACCAGCTATTCTCGCCGCCAGTTACAGTAGTGACCATCTGAAAGCTTTGATTGGCCTGGAACATATTGCCGCCACCAAAGGCGCCGCCAATACAGAAAATTGCAAACATAACTGCTAACACTTTACCCAAGGTCTTAAGTTTTGGGCTGCGCTCTGCCAAGCCTTTGGAAAGATAGTACATCGGCCCACCAGAAATAGAGCCATCCGGATTAATATTGCGATACTTTACACCAAGGGTACATTCAACAAACTTGGAGGACATCCCCAGCAAGCCCGCCGTAATCATCCAAAATGTAGCGCCCGGTCCACCGATTGAGACCGCAATTGCCACCCCGGCGATATTACCTAAACCCACAGTACCTGATAATGCCGTCGCCAATGCCTGGAAATGGGTGACCTCGCCAGGGGCTGTGGGGTCATTGAAGTCTCCACGAACCAGTTTAAAACCTAATTTCAATGCCCGAAAATTTATAAATCTGAAATACAGCGTGAATATACTGGCAGCTAGAATCAACCAAACCAAAACAAACGGAATCGACACTCCGGCAATTGTGAATGAACTGAAAACAAAATCACCAATCGCATTTGCAACCGGCGCGACTGCTTGATTAATTTTCTCATCCAAGCTTAATTCAGCCTGTGCCTGAGCTAGAAGCGGAAAAAATAGGCTGCTTAATATCACCAGGACACGGGTAGAGAGTTGATTTAGACGCTGCATTGGGGGACCTCCAGTATTACTATCATTGTTATTTGCCTGCCTGATTAATGTGCTTATTTTATTCTTATTACGCAAACCAAGTTGTTTGCAGCTAACCAGCAGGCATACATCTTAGCCCATAGTTCGCCAGAAACAAAATTCTTCCGGCCTCAGCCTGCATTTCGCCACTTGATTGAGCAACCCATAGATGCAATCTGGCTTTCTGGACCGCGCCCGCTTTGGCTAACCTCTTGCATCGCTAGAAATAGATCCCGGCGCGCGTCTGGTCGGTCATGTTGACTGCCGCTATCGTCTAGCCGGCCCCGGTATTGCAGTTGCAATTTGGCGTTATAACCAAAAAAATCCGGAGTACAAACAGCCCCATATCCCCTGGCAACTTGCTGACTTTGGTCAAGTAGGTATGGGAACGAAAATTGCTGCGCGCGCGCCAATGCCGTCATATTTTCAAAACTGTCCTGCGGATAATCATCCGGGTCGTTTGCCATTATTGCCACACTATTGACCCCTAGAGTTTTTAGCTCATCGGTATCGCGAACCAATTTACCTAAAATAGATTTCACATAGGGACAGTGATTACAGATAAACATTATTAACAGACCGTTTGCACCCCTACATTGCTGCAAAGACCAAAGCCTGCCATCGACTCCGGGCAAGTTGAAATCGATTGCCGCTTGATTAAAATCACAGACTGGCGTGTGCAGTAAACCCATAAAACAACTCCGTAAACCGATAAAAACATCAATATAGCATCATAGAACATTCTGCTGCGTCGAGGCAAAAATATCGGCCTAAAAGTCAGGAAACCACAACAAAACAGATCAAAACCGCGCACACGCCTATGTTTCAACCAATTAGCGAAGATAAAATAGCAAAAATTTGCTATAGTTAGGGAACGATGGGGAAGTTGTGTGTTCATAATATGTAAGCAGCACCCCAATAAAACCAATAATCATTGAAAACTGACTGAACCACATTATGCAAATACATGCCGGGCGCAACTACAGGAAGCAAAAAATAGGGCGGATCAACGCCTTAGTGTTTTTGCTGTGCCTGGCTTTTGCGTTGGGTATGCCGCAGTTAGCAGGTGCCTCGGATCAGCAGCAGTTAGCTGACAAGAACGGTTGGTCACTGGTCCCTGATGCGAAAACCTCAGGAACCTCAAAAACTCCGGATTATATTGTACGCCCAACCGCAATCAACCCATTAAGAATTCAAAGTAATAAAGCACCTGCACCGGTTCGTCTGCACACAAACTCAGAACAACCACTGTTTTTTGAATTGCACAACCAGCAGCTCGAGCTAAACACCGGCCTGCGGTCACAAGAACAACTGGATCTTACCAGCATTCTTGGTTGGCAACCGCTCGACCAATTAGTGGTTGCCCTAGGCCTGCACACTTCAATTTTTGATCAAGCGCAAAACAGTACAGACTTTCAGCCAATTAGCAGCATCCAGTGTGAATCGGCTTCCATGGAGTCAGGCCTTTATCACGCCAGCAACTGCTATTTTACTAACAATGATCAAGCGCGAACTCAACCAGTTAATAATATATCCAGTATCGGAGCAACTTGGGGAGCCTCAGAATCAGCCAGCTTACAAGTTGAATATTTCCGCCAAAACACCGCCGCACTAAATCCTGGCCTGCCTGCCAACATCGCATTACCGGGCTTGCTAACCAGCGGTCATAATCCCCTCAGCGAGAACCGTGCTTTATTGCCTACAGCGCAGCTCGGGGGTAATACTCGACTGGATGGCTTTGGCATTAACCTAGCATTGGGGTACGAGCACGACCAGATGGGTAAGTTACGGCTTGGCCTGCAGCTCTCAAGAATTAACAATCTGGAGATCACCAACAGCTTCGGTAATTTAGGTCAGCCAATGCTACCGGTATCATCTGTGTCGCCATTCCATACTGCTACGGTAAACATTGACTGGAACAGAGGTTCATTCAGTGGCGGGGTACAGGGCTACTACCGCGAGCCACTAAGCTTGTATCACTACGATGCCAGCGATGAACTAACCGGCTTTGATATCTATTTCAGCTGGCGCGCACCTTGGAATGCTAATCTTTCCATTGGCACCAGCAGCGTAATTGAACCTGGTATCAGTAGCAACATTGCCGATGAGGGCAGTAGTGATCCCTTTGAAAGGGTCTATGGCCGCGTACCTTATGTCCGCTATGAGCAAGACCTCTGATCACTACCTACAAAATAGATCGGCTCTAGCCACAGACCCGACAAAGCGTTAAACTTTCCTTCTGATTACTGTCAATTTGCTCTGTAGTTGTTACACTAACTACATTAATTTAGAGACCTTTCTACAATGAAAACTACGCTTAATTTCCTGCAACCGATCACTTTCGTAAGCTGCTTGTTATTGTCACTGAGTGTGTTTGCGCAAAATTCGTTTTCCTCGCTTGAAGAGCGCATGACCGGCGCAGAGTTTGCCAACAGCGGATTGGATAAGCTCAGCGCAGAAGAACTTGCCAACCTGAATCGCTGGATTGGGGAACGCTCTGTTGCACAGTACGAAAATGCGGCAGCTGCGGTAGCACCAATTAGTGCTAATAACGGTGGTTTTGCCAGCAAAAACAACCCTGGCTACGCCCAGGCCGACCAGAACTACCAGAACCGTGAAAAAATTCATGCGCGGCTAAAGGGCCCTTCCAAGGGCTGGAATAACTCAACTGTTTTTTCGCTGGATAACGGCATGATTTGGGTAATGGACGAAAAAGATTCCTTCCACATGAAGCAACAGGACAATCCTGAAGTGGTCATCAAACCCGGCTTCCTGAATACCTGGAATCTGTCTATTGGTGGTCATAGTTCGAGTACAAAAGTAGAGCGTATTCAGTAGCGCACAGCAGCCGATGGGATTCTAAATGCGGGGGTTAATTTTTTATCTGCCTGCGGTATTTCAGCTTTGCTCGCAGCATTAATAGTCTAAGCACTAGGTAGGAGACACTGCCTATGCCAACTATCACCCAAGTCCAGACCCCGACGGGCTGTAACAACCTAGTCAGATTCCAGTACCAGATGAAACCGGCCGTGCAAAGCGTTAAAGATAAGTAAGATATCATCTTCAGATGATACATTCTGGTCCTGAAATCTCGCAATGCCATCTTTTTTATCTCCGCCGAATCTGCAGCACTTGAAGACTGCTGGCAGATGGGGCAAACCGGCAACTGATTAGAAAACCGATGGCCGCATTTTGTACAAGTCATTAAAGCCATTGGTTAATCACTCTCGATCGGGAATTGTTGTAATACCTAGATAATAAAAAATCAGCATAACAAATTAATCATCTGCATAGTAAGCAATTGCAGCTCGTAAACCACCGGAAGGGCGGTTGTTGATCTCAATTTTCCAATGGTACAAATTGCATAAGCGCTTAACGATAGCCAGACCGAGACCAGAACCCTTGCCAACCACTTGGTTACCGCGATAGTGCCGCTGGAACAAGGATGAAATCTCTTCCTCAGGAACTCCTGGCCCCGAGTCCAGCACTTCCACAATACCATCGCCAACAATGACATCAATTGTGCCTGTGTGGGTGTAGCGTACAGCGTTACCAATCAAGTTGCCAATGGTAACTGCTATAACCGATTCCGGGGCAATCACACTGACTTTGTTAAGCTGCCGGGCTGACAAATGCACGGGTTTGTTACCTATTAATGGCTGGTAATGGGTGATTAAATCTTTAACTATGGTATAGACA
The DNA here is from genome assembly GCA_003232965.1 of Oceanospirillales bacterium. GTDB lineage: Bacteria > Pseudomonadota > Gammaproteobacteria > Xanthomonadales > SZUA-36 > SZUA-51. The sequence continues at coordinate 52 of QIKG01000206.1, read as the reverse complement.
TCTTGCGAGCGACTGTCTTGATTGACGCCTTTTTCCGCACGCACCAGATGCA
>QIKG01000236.1 GCA_003232965.1 Oceanospirillales bacterium | reverse complement strand
AGAAACAAACGCTCTAATATTGCTACCCATTAGTTCGACATCCCAGCGCTAGCGAGCGTCTCTGGTAAGATAAGAGCAATAGATATACGCCTAATGCTGCTGCTATATGTTTGATCGAGTGTCCGCTGATAAAACCCAAAGTAGAAAATATTTGCGCATCAAAATACTCAAAAACTTTCGCTAACAAATACACCAGTAACAACCACCAGTATCCACTTATTCGAGTAAATTGCGAGCTGAAGAAAACCAAAATTATGGGGATAACAACAATCGGTAGAAACTGAACCAGCGCATACAAGCGCAGATCGCCAACACCTTGACCTTCTGTATATTCCCAGTAAAAAACCGAGAAAACCCCAAGCAAAATCAATGGTATTAATAACGCCTTACCTACCCTTTCCGAAATAAATTCGCAAATCAAAATAGAAAACAAGGCCATAAAGGCAATGGTCATCGGCAAGCGATCCCAAACCAAGGTTTGGTTATCTGGCCATAAGTGATAGTAACCAGACCCCAGCGCTACCAAGGCAACTCCGACAAAAAACAGAGCGTATGAAAGCCTGATTGAATCAACCAATACTAATGACTTACTCACATATATATTGTAAAGCCCAAGGATGCCAACCATCGCGAAGGCTATGTTGGAGAGTACATTCCAAAAATTTTGAATCCCAAATGCCGGCGTAACATCACTAAACAGGTGGTAGCTGATGTCTTGCGGAATTGGTTCGATAAAAAGCATTGACATACTTGATATAGTCGCCAATATTGCGATTAACCACAGCCCTGTTTTTGGGTTTGTTGTAACTCCCATATATCACACCTAGAAAACTGACAGACTTATATACTAAACCATACGCGGATGGCCGCATAGGAGTTGATTAAACCCTAACCCGCAGATAGAGGCGCGATATGATGTGCATGTTATTGGTTTCACAGTGAAATGAAAAATATGAGTCGCACCCATCGGTTCGGCGGTTATTTTTGGTTTTGCTGTGGAATCAAGAACATGTGCAGCATGCGTGTTTCTATCTGCGGATTTGGGTTAAAGGCTAGCATCAACATAGATGCCGTAGCCCAGCTCTACAACTTATCAGCAAACCAGGGTATTACTGTATATACCCCAGCGACTTTAAGCGCTCGAGTTGTTCCTCGCTGAGATCGCTGGTTACATTTTTGCCTGCCACCGCTGCCTGCATCACTTCACAAGGGTCACCCCCGGCAATCAGCTCCAGGGTCGTAAATGGATGATCGAATTCCCGCGGTGGCAGTTTTTGCTGTTGCTCACAAGCGGTTAAAATCTAATAACAAAGAGAATTAATATGATGGTCTGCAGCTGCAGCTTGCAAAATAGACGGAGAACATGATCAAGCATGGTAAATAAGTCCGGCAGTGTGTAGCCCTGTATTATAACCAATCAAACCGCCTGAGAACAGTTAACAAAACAATAGAGATTGAAGAACTCGATTAGATGTAGGAAAATGTACGGTAGATAGTATCGTTAGCCATTCTCAGCTAAAATATAACAGAATACGCCGGAGTCGCAGTAGAAAAATGCATATAGAAAAGCCTCGGAAATTCGCAAAGGTATACTTCATCCTATTGTTTGTTATTGCTATTACGACGGTATCATCCTGCGATAATACCCCCAGGCCTGATATTGTTCTGGTAACATTAGATACCACCCGCTGGGACTACCTGCACAGTTATGGCTACGGTCTTAGGAACTCCCCGAACCTAGATAAACTGAGCGCACAGCCCTTATGACATTACCCCCTGGTTTGAACAAAACTTCCCGGATTATGACGGCAAGTTCAAACAGGGTGTAAGTGTGTTGCAGGTCCAAAACGCTCGCAAAATCAGGTTTTCTGAAACCGACATCGATGCAATGCGGCAAATTTATGCGGGGGAAGTGGAGCTTGCAGACCAGTACCTTGGTACACTAGTTGATCACTTAGAAGCCCGCGGCAGACTGGATAATAAAGCCATTGGTTATCTGTAGGGTGCAGAAAGCAATAACAGCAGTGTAGAAACAACTCCCGACCCGGCATTAGATATCTCTGATATCAGTAATGCCGGCGCCGTAGAGCAAACAGAAACGATTGAAGAAGAAAAAAATGATGATGATGATAAAAACCATGAGTAAGAGTTTAGGCTCACGGCCTGTGCGCAAACTTACATTCCTAGCAATCATGCTGGTAGTACTCGCAGGCTTAAGCGCCTGCGGTGAAAAAACCGATAATAGTCCGGCCGATTCCCGCCTGATTATCGTCGGCTTCGACGGCATGGAAATGGATGGATGCTGGTGTGCTGCCCAACTTCAGCAAATTGGCTAAACAAGGCACCTTTCATCCATTGGCAACATCCAACCCACCACAATCGCCCGTGGCTTGGTCAAGCTTTGCCACCGGCATGCCGCCGGGCGAACATGGTATTTACGATTTCCTGCGCCGCGATGCCGATACTTACAGCCCGGATTTCTCCATCTCTAAAACTATACCTCCCGAAAATATCCTTAATATTTTTGGTTTGAGCATACCCCTGGATGAAGGCCAGATTATCAACCGCCGTCAGGGCGTTCCCTTTTGGTCAGATGTTGAAAGTGAGGGCGGTCGCAGCACGGTTATCCGGGTTCCGGTCACTTATCCGCCAGACCCCATCCACCGGATGATGGCCGGTATGGGCGTGCCCGATCTATTGGGAACCCAGGGCACATATACTTTATATACGACCCGCCCACTTGCCGCAGCCGGCACATCCAGCTCGCGAGTGGTGCGCATGCGTCCAAACCGTAGTGGTCGGATAGAAACCAGCCTTGAAGGCCCAACTGACCCACTAAATGAAGAGCATCAGGCTCTCTCTACCCCTCTGATTCTGGAGCCTGCTGCTAGTGGCGGGGCAAAGATCCAGCTCGGCGATGAAACCATTGAACTGGCCGTAGGTGAGTGGTCTCCGTGGATCCGCGTTGAGTTTGATGTCCTTGGTCCGATTTCCGTCAGCGGTATTGTCCGTTTGAACCTAGTAGCCGCTTATCCACGCCCGCAACTGTATGTTTCACCCATTAATATTGATCCAGAGGCACCGGTTGTACCGATCAGTTCTCCTGCAGATTATGCGGCAGACCTTGCTGGCAGAATTGGACTCTTCCATACCATTGGTATGCCGGAAGAAACCTGGTCGCTCAACGAAAACCATATCAGTGATAAAACTTGGTTGGAAATGCTGAAGACCAATCTGGATGAACGCGAAGCCATGTTTTTTGATGCCATGGAGAAAAATGACTCCGAAGTTTTAGTCGGCGTATTTGTACAAACCGATCGGGTATCTCACATGTTTTATCGTGGCATAGATCCAGAACACCCACTTTATCCGGAAACCGATGAGTTAGCCCGTGGTGCTATCGAGTGGATATATACTGAAGCCGATCGTATCCTCGGCAAAGTAATGGCAGAAATGGACCCGAATGACCGCCTGATTGTACTTAGCGATCACGGTTTTGCACCCTTTCGCTGGTCTGTAAACCTTAACCGTTGGTTGGTTGATAACGGCTACCTGGTGCTGAACGCTGGTAAAACCCAGTCCGACATCGCCTTTAGCAATGTCGACTGGAGCAAGTCTACCGCCTACGCGCTTGGCTTAAATGGTCTCTACATCAACCGTAAAGGCCGCGAAGCCCAGGGAATTGTCGAAGAACCGGAAGCGAATGTCATCAAGGCCCGTCTAATGAAAGAGCTACCACGATGGGCCTTCTCACCTCCCCAAGCAACTCAAGCGGCTACTTTAACTACAGAGGGTGAGAGTGAAGATGAAGCCGGAGGTGAAGCTGAGCAGAAAATCGCACCGCCCGTAGGGCAATCAGTTATCCGGCAAGTTTTTGATGGTGATGTTATCTATGCCGGTAATGCAAACGGCGATGCACCTGACCTAGTCGTCGGCTACGAGCCAAGCTTCAGGGCCTCCTGGCAGACTACGCTTGGAGCTGTTCCGAAAGACTTGATTGAGCCAAATGCGAAAAAATGGAGCGGTGATCATTGCATTACCCCTGAAGCCGTTCCGGGTATACTGTTTACTAGTTTCAAACCCGAACAGCCTATCTCCCAAATTGCTCAGGTAGCCGCCTATGCGCGCAATCACTGGAAACAAAGCCAGGCTGAAACGCCCTGATAAATGAGTGCTGAAAAACTCAAGGTTCCCTCCGGTCTGTACTGGCAATCGCGGCTGGTAAAAGCCACAGAAAATCTGTGGCGAGGACTGGGGAATATGGAAAGCGGAATCCTTAGGGATGAGCTTGAAGAGATACCGATAGAGTCGCCCGTATATGTCACTTCCTTGGCGCGGGCTGGCACTACTATCGTTACCGAGTTGCTAGACCAGCACGAGGACACCACTGCACACCGTTACAGCGACTTTCCTTGGGTGTGGACACCCTATTGGCGCAATTACTTGCGCCAGCGCTCCCAACTTGTGGAACCAAAGCTAGAAGAACGGGCACATAAAGACCGGATACTGGTGTCTGCCGACAGCCCTGAGGCGGTAGAAGAAATCCTTTGGAATCATTTTTTCCCACAGACCCACGACCCGCAACAATCGAATATCCTTGACCAGCAGACCACGCACCCGGCTTTTGAGAAGTTTTACGCAGAGCATCTGCAGAAATTGCTGTTAGTACGCAAAGCCAAACGCTACCTAGCCAAAGGCAATTATAATATTGGCCGGCTTGCCTACATAAAAAAATTGATGCCATCGGCTCGTTTTATTATTCCTGTGCGTAACCCCTACAACCATATCGCCTCGCTGGTTAAACAACATCAGTTTTTTCTTGAAGCGGCGAAATCCGACCCGCGCATTAGTCAACAACTACAGTTTGCTGGCCACTGGGAATTCGGCCCTGGCAGGCGCCTAGTAAATTACGCCGATGCGCAAGCTGTTGAGGCAATAAAAACAGCTTGGAGTAATGGCGATGAAATTCTTGGCTGGGCTTGGCTGTGGCGCAGCACTTATGCACAGCTGTTTAAGCAACTTGAAGCTGACCCTGGATTGCGCGATGCCTGTTATATTTTCCAGCACGAAGAACTCTGCGCTGATTCTGGCAGAATTATTGATGAAATCCTCTCTCACAGCAAACTAAATCCTGCGAGTTTTACTTCCCAGCGTGCGCAATATACCGAGAAATTAAGTCTGCCTGATTATTATCAACCAAGCTTTAACGACACACAGAAGGCAACAATTGCAGACGTATGTGGTGACACCGCTAAAACTCTGGGTTATTCAGTATAAGTCGCGCCGAAAAGCCTTTTATAAGCTCTCATTGCGCTTAACTTAACCGGGTTGAAAACTTGGGTCACAATCAGGAATTAATGCTTTCAGGCTGTTATAATCGCATGTTGTTATCCTTTTAGAAATCCTTGGAGATTATTATGCGACTGATTCTCGCTGTCTTACTGTTATTACTGGCAAGCACTGCCCACGCTTATATCGGCCCCGGCGCCGGCATCCCGGTTCTTGGTTCATTAATCGGCATCGTGATTACTATTGTTGTCGCCATTGCTGCCATATTATTCTGGCCTATAAGAAAAATGCTGAAACGCGGAAAAAACAAAGCCAAGACTCAAGAAAACCAGAGTGCAGAAGCGGAAACTACTGTTGACAGCACTTCAGATGAAGTTGTAGATGCGGTTATCAGCGACCCTGAAGAGAATAAATAAACCATGGGGCTTTTTGATTTACCGACACCGTTATTTAATCTACTGGATGGCTTGATAAGTTTCATACCGGAATTATTCAGGTTGATAATCTGGGGCCTTATAGCAGGTTATGGCAGCATGTGGTTGTTTAAGCGCTGCTCCAATCAAGCAAAAATCCAAGGTCTAAAACAACAGGTAAAAGCTAACCAGAAATTGATGGCTTCATTCGAAGGCGAAATGGGTGAGCTTATGCCTTTGGTAGGCACAACGCTGAAACTGGCTTTTAAACAGTTAGGTGCCGCACTCGGCCCTGCTCTGCTGGTATCTATCCCGGTTATTTTTATGCTTGCGTGGTTATCAAATAGCTATGGTCTGGTACAACCCAACGCGGGTGAAAACTATTTGGCTGAGACACAGACTACAATTGAGTCCGGCTTTGACCCAAACGACTACCAATGGGAAAACACTGAACGGGTTCGTTGGGGTAATGATGATCAAACCTGGGGTTTTGTCTGGCCTGAGGCTGATCAAGAATTGAAACTTAATCGCGGTGATATCAATATATTTTCTATCAGCGCCACCAATATTTCTCCTGTTATCCATAAGAAACAATGGTGGAACTGGTTAATCGCTAACCCTATGGGCTACCTGCCCGCCGATAGCAAAATGGAACTGATGCGGTTTAATTTTCAGCAAAACAAAATCCAAGAAATGGGCCCTACATGGATGCATGGTTGGATGTTTACATTTTTCATGTCTTTTCTGGTTTTCTCATTAGCGTTTAAGTTTATCCTCAAAATTGCGTGATGAGGTACCGGCTAAAAGCCGGCATGAGGAATTAAAAAGGCACCGTCCCCAACACCTTCTGTCTTCCCGGCCACCGCGCCGGGATCTCCTCAAAAACACCTCCAGTTACACGCTACGTTCCATGCTAGCTTCAACTAATTCACCGCCAATTCTGAGCACCGCTTCTACCAGCTCTTCTGCCTGCGGCGGCTGATGCCGAGCGCCGATATAACAGGGACGCAAGGCGAGTGTACCCTTGACCCGGGTGGTGCTCGGCATATAGGTATTCTCTCGCACCAGTTGGCGATGTAAACGCTGATTGAGCTGGTCAAGATCATCAATTTGTGAATCCACATAGCGAAAACAGCAGATCGACAAACTGGGCTCAATTAACAGTTCAAGATTCGGATGGTTACGGGCACGCTCGGCAATAGTTTTGGCCATGTCGTTATGTTGTTTCACCCGATGGCGCATTCCCTCAACCCCAATTTCTTTTATCAAAGCCCAAACCACAACCCCCCGGCAAGGCGCGCTTAGCTCTACCCCATAATCAAAGTAGGGAATCCCGAAGTCGTCCATAGAATGCTCTACCACCCCAGCATTTGGATCAATAGAGCCCTCTAAGTAGTCAGCAGGTTCTTGAGTAAATGCGCGTAGAAGCAGCTCACGATCACGGATAAATGTTGCCGCGACCCCAACCGATGCACCCAACCATTTATGCGGGTCGACAATAACTGAATCCGCCTTTTCCAGACCTTTATAATGGTGACTGATGCGTTCATCCAGAATACCGGGAAGGCCATAGGCACCATCAACATGAAACCAAATTTTATGCTCTTCAGCTACATCGCTAATCGCTTCCAAAGGATCAATAGCTCCAGTATTGGTAGTACCGGCATTGGCAACGATTGCCATTGGTAAAATACCACGCGCTTTATCCTCAATAATTGCGTTGCCTAATGCACTAATCAACATTCTACCCTCTTGATCACAGGCAATTGCCCGTACAGCTCGCCTACCCACTCCTAGCACCCCTACGGAGCGTTGGATTGTATGATGGCATTCTTCGCTAGCATAAATCCTTACTGGACGATCCACACCATCGGCTGCCGGGTCAATACCGATTTGTTCAAAAGCATATTGACGCGCACCGCCTAGGGCAATAAGGTTAGCCACTGAGCCACCGCTGCTATACACCCCTTTCAGCTTGCCAATACCGCACATTTCTGCCAGCCATTCGAGCGAGAGCTCTTCCAGAAAATTAAATGCCGTGAGCAAATAGCGCTGTGGCGAGGCAATATTAGCTGCGGTTGCAGCCAGCGTAGCGGCAGTAGTAGCACCCGTGGTAATAAACGAACTAAAACCAGGCTTGGGAATTGCGCTTCCATTTGGAATAATCTGCTCAATCAATTCACGCGTTACTGCATCAATACCCTCGCCCTTTTCCGGCAATGGAACATCCAACTGTTGGCGCCAGTTTTTATCAGCATGTAGAGCATCTTGGTGCTCAAATTTCAG
>QIKG01000008.1 GCA_003232965.1 Oceanospirillales bacterium | reverse complement strand
TATTCCGCTCATTCACAGGCTGATGAATGGACGCTGTTGTTACCACAGCGTTCTCGCTATGCAAAGTCCCAAAATGGCGCTTGCACGGCTGTTCCTTTAAAAAATGGTGGTCTGCTTACGGCAGGCCACTGTATTCGCTCAGAGTGGCTGCCAGGTAGTGTTTTACATGACGGCTACATAGCTGCCGTGGTTTGGGATCAAGGTGAGCTTGTAGCGTCCGATAGCGGTAACTTTATCAGTTTCAATCCAGAAAAGCTTTGGCGGTCAGTATCCCTAATCGCAGGCCGGTTTAAGCCCGATGGCCCGGACTGGGCTTTGCTTTCATCAGACCATGACCTGCCAGGTTATGAAATAGCTGAGCATAATCCGGGTATCGGTGATACCTGCCATATCAACGGCTACCCCCTGGGTTTAAGCCTGCGCCATGTAGCCTGCGCCAAAGTGATAAAACCCCTACGCGAAACCGAACATTTCTTCTGGCTCAATTGCCGGGTAAGCAATGGAGTTTCCGGCGCGCCGGTGTGTAATAACAAGGGTTTATTAGCAGGAATAGTCGCCGGTGAAACCACCACCGAAAATGGTATATATACACGCGTACAAAAAATCCCAAAACAAGCCAAATCCTAAACAACTACTCGTCCGTAGGGTGGGCATTTATGCCCACGCGTAACAAGCTAGCCAAGCAAGATCTGTTTCCGGGATATCTATAACTTATGCTGCGTGGGCATAAATGCCCACCCTACTTGTGCGCTGGAGGGTATTTACCGCCACACGGATGTTGGGTTTATACAACTTTTAAATCTTTACCCACTTCAATAAACGCCGCTATAGCGCGATCCAGGTGATGGCGTTCATGGGCGGCGGAAATTTGGGTGCGAATTCTGGCTTGTCCATCCGGGACTACCGGGAAGAAAAAGCCGATAACATAGATGCCTTTTTGTAATAATCTGCGGGCAAATTCTTGCGCCAATGGTGCCTCATACAACATAACGGGTGCAATCGGATGGATGCCGGGTTTTATATCAAAACCTGCGGCAGTCATTTGTTCGCGAAAGTAGGCGGTATTGGTATTTAACTTATCGCGCAGACCAGATGATGAATCCAGCATTTCAAATACTTTAATTCCTGCGGCAACCAGCGGCGGCGGCAGCGTATTTGAAAACAGGTAAGGGCGTGAGCGCTGGCGGAGTAAGTCGATAATAGCTTTTCTGCCGGTGGTAAAACCACCAGAACCACCGCCGAGGGCTTTGCCCAGGGTGGAGGTAAAGATATCAATCTTATCCATTACCCCGTGATGCTCAGCGGAACCGCGGCCTGTAGAGCCGACAAAACCGGTGGCGTGGGAGTCATCTACCATGATCAGAGCAGCGTATTTTTCTGCCAATACAGCAATTTCATCTAGCTTGGCTATAAAGCCATCCATGCTAAATACCCCGTCGGTGGCAATTAGGCGGGTACGGCAATGTTGGGTCTTAATAAGGGCTTCTTCGAGTGCCTGCATGTCTGAATTCGGGTAGCGGTGGCGTTCAGCCTTGCACAGCCGGATGCCGTCAATAATGGATGCATGGTTAAGCGAATCTGAGATAACGGCATCTTCAGGCCCCAGAAGGGTTTCGAATAAACCGCCGTTGGCATCAAAACACGAGGTATACAGGATGCTATCGTCAGTACCAAAAAAACTAGAAATACTAGCTTCCAACTGTTTATGCAGGTCCTGGGTGCCACAGATAAAACGCACTGAGGCGAGACCAAAGCCGTGCTCATCCAGCGCCTTGTGGGCGGCGGCTATTACTTCGGGATTATTAGCCAAGCCAAGATAATTGTTGGCACAGAAATTTAAAACCTGCGAACCGTCACTGACCTTAATTTCCACACTTTGAGGGCTAGTGATGATGCGTTCGTCTTTGTATAAGCCCGCCGCACGGATTTCATCCAGCGTGGTTTCTATTCGAGTTAAATCAGTCTTTGCCTTAGTCATAGTATTAATCCCAGGAACATACCACTTTTCCACATTGACCCGAGGCCATTAATTGAAAGCCATCTTCCCAGTCATCAATACTGATTTCATGGGTTAGCACTTTTTCCAGCGGAAAGCCGGAAAGTAGCATTTGGGTCATTTTGTACCAGGTTTCATACATACGCCGACCGTATATTCCGTGTAACTCTAGGCCTTTAAAAATAACATTATCCCAGTTGATGCCGACATCATTTGGCAGCAAGCCCAGCAGGGCAATGCGGCCACCGTTATACATATTGTTGAGCATGCCATCGAATGCCTGCGGGTTACCAGACATTTCCAAACCTACATCAAAACCCACCATGCCCATATCAGCGACGGCTTCATCGATACTTTCACGGGTCACATTAACGATGCGAGTGGCACCCATTTCTTTAGCGAGATTTAGGCGGTAATCATTTACATCAGTGACCACAATTTGCTTGGCACCGACATGTTTACAGATGCCGGCAGCGATAATTCCGATAGGCCCGGCACCGGTAATCAGTACATCTTCTCCGACCAGGTCAAAATTTAAAGCGCAGTGCGCTGCATTCCCAAAAGGATCGAAAAATGCCGCAAGATTTGATGGAATAGCATCGGGAACCAGCCACAGGTTGCGTTTGGGCACAACGATATATTCGGCAAAAGCACCGTCACGGTTAACGCCTATACCGACAGTATTCGGGCAGAGGTGGCGTTTGCCAGCACGGCAATTACGGCAAATTTCACAATTAATATGCCCCTCGGCTGATACCCGCTGGCCGATTTCGTAACCCTCAACTGCAGCGCCGAGCTCCACAATGTGGCCAACAAATTCATGCCCGATAATCATTGGTGTTTTGATAGTGCGCTGTGACCAGTCATCCCATTTATAGATATGCAGATCAGTACCGCAGATTGCAGTTTTTTCAACTTTGATTAATACACCGTTGGTGCCGGGACTTGGTATGGGTGCATCAATCATCCATAAGCCCGGAGTCGCTTCACGCTTGCTGAGCGCGCGCATGGTATTGGTCATATGCTCGTATCCTAGGAAAATGGCAGTGGTGGAATGTCGCTTATTATAAACCTTTGGCTATCAGGTCGCTTGATTGACAGAACAATTGCAGTGTTCTAAGGGGTCGGAATTATCAAAACACTGGATTATTCGGAAATGTTAGTCCAGCATTTCAATCGTTCCATTTACACTGACACTTACCGCCTGTTCGCCTGCCTGAAAAACAGGTGCTGCCGTTGCCATGACCATATCCGCTTCAATACGGGATTCCTGGCGGCGAAAGTTATGCCGAGGTGCGCCACCGATATTTATACTGACCAGCCGATAATCGGTAAAACCAAAATCAGCAGTAATTTTATTAGCTCTGGCGCTAAAGCGTTTTATCGCATCAGAGGTCAGGCGGTCTGTGCTGGCGGTACGGGCAGTGGCTGAAAGCTGATAGCTTACGGATTGCAAGTCAAGAACTGCCTGTAATTTTTGTATCGCTTTACTGAACACATCAAAATCCAAGGATTCAATCCGGATTGACTGGCTGACATCATAGAGGCCGCTTTGGCGTCCATTCTGATAAATGGCTTGGGTTTGGTAATCCAGTGTTTCAGCTTTGATTTTATTAAATTTGGTGAGTTCTTTCAGGGCTTTTCCTACACGGGTATTCACTTCATTAATTAATTTGCTAGTGTCTTTTCCCTGCAGTGTAACTCCTAGTGTTGCGATAATCGTATCGGCGCGGACTTCCTCAGAAACACTAACATTCAAGCTGGCACGATTAAAGCTAGGCTCAGCATCAGCAAATACCATTGGTGTGGTAAGCAATAGCAGGGTGGTTATTGTCGATAGTTTAAGATAGCGCATAGCAATTCCTCAGAATAATCCTAGAATAATATCATCTGATTGTAATACAACTAAGCCCGACTGAAGTTCATTTAAATTGAATAATAGCGGCTTCTAAGCTGTCATTTGCTGAAATAGTGCGGAATTAAGCATTTAAGCGTAAAATGTGCGGTTCGATTGATTAATTTCTTCAAAGTGGTGTACATAAAGTGGTAGAACCTAGAGTGGTAGAGCAGAAGTCGGCAGGCAAACTTTTTATTAAAACCCACGGTTGCCAAATGAATGAGTACGACTCGGACAAAATGGCCGATGTGCTGGCAGCATCACATGGTCTTGAGTTGACAGAAACTGAAGCTGATGCCGATGTTATTTTGATTAATACCTGCTCGATTCGAGAGAAAGCGCAGGAAAAGGTGTTTTCCCAGCTGGGGCGCTGGAAAAACCTGAAAAAAGATAATCCCAATGTGGTTATTGGTGTTGGCGGCTGTGTAGCATCTCAGGAAGGTGAGGCAATAATTAAGCGGGCACCTTTTGTGGACTTGGTTTTTGGACCACAAACGCTGCATCGCTTACCCAAAATGATTGATCAAATTCGCCGTGAAAAAGTCCCAATGGTGGATATCTCTTTTCCTGAAATTGAAAAGTTCGACCACTTGCCCGAGCCGGGAGCCAAGGGGCCAACGGCCTTTGTTTCCATTATGGAAGGTTGCAGCAAGTATTGTACATTTTGCGTGGTGCCTTATACCCGTGGGGAAGAAGTATCGCGGCCATTCGATGATGTTATTGCCGAATGTGCCAGTTTGGCATCCCAAGGTGTTAAAGAAATCAACTTGCTGGGGCAAAATGTTAATGCCTACCAGGGCAGCACCCACGATGACAATATTGCCGACCTGGCTTTGTTGATTCATTATGTAGCGGCTATCGAGGGGATCGAAAGAATTCGTTTTACGACTTCTCATCCAGTCGAATTCAGTCAGCGCCAGATTGAAGTTTTCGGAGAAGTGCCGGAACTCGCTAGTTTCCTTCACCTACCGGTGCAAAGTGGTTCCGACCGGATATTGGGGATGATGAAGCGCGGCCATACTGTGCTCGAATACAAGCAAAAAATTCGCCGACTGCGTGAAACTCGTCCGGGAATCAGTATTTCTTCTGATTTCATCATCGGCTTCCCCGGCGAAACCGATGCAGATTTCAAAGCCACCATGAAACTGATAGATGACATTGGTTTTGATCACAGCTTTAGCTTTATTTATAGTGCGCGCCCGGGAACTCCAGCGGCAAGCTTTACAGATGATGTGCCTATGGCGGTTAAAAAACAACGCCTGCAAATCTTACAGAAGAAGATTACAGCCAATTCACAGGCTATTTCCCGAGGCATGCTCGGCACCGTACAGCGGGTGTTGGTTGAAGGGCCGGGTAAAAAGGGAATCGAAGGCCAGTTTGCGGCACGCACAGAAAACAATCGCATTGTGAATTTTGACGGCCACTCTCGTCTAGTAGGCGAGTTTATCGATGTGGTTGTTACTGAGGTGCTGAGTAATTCACTGCGTGGGCGTATCCACACTACAGAAAGCAGAACAGCATGAGTGTTGCCACCTTACATAACAAGACATTTGAAATTCAGGATGCCAAAATTGAACGCCTGGCGAACCTATGCGGACAGTTTGATGAGCACCTGCATTTAATCGAAAATCGTATGCTGGTAGAAATCGCCTGTCGTGGTAGTATTTTTAAAATCTCCGGGGAAGAAAAATCCGTCCGTGCCACGCGGCGATTGTTGCAAAAGCTGTATAAACAGACCGGCGAAGAAGTACTTAATTCAAGCGCGATTAATTTACACCTGCAATCCTCCGGTATTGAGCAATTACT
>QIKG01000251.1 GCA_003232965.1 Oceanospirillales bacterium | reverse complement strand
ACCGGACAAACCAGTTCACATAGGTTACAACCAACACATTCATCATCAATTACCGTATAACTGCGCTTGCCATTTTTATCTTTACTGGCACGAATTGCCTGATGGGATGTATCTTCACAAACTATATGACAAAGCCCGCATTCGATGCATTTATCTTCATCAATGCTGGCGATGGTTTCATAATTTAGATCCAGGTATTGCCAGTCGGTTACATTGGGGATGGCGGCGCCGCGGAAGTCTTCCAGGGTTTTATGGCCTTTGCTGTCCATCCAGTTGTTTAGGCCGTCTACCAGGTCATCGATGATGCGATAGCCGTAGCGCATGGCGGCGGTACATACTTGTACGCTGCCGCAGCCAAGGGCGATAAACTCGGCGGCATCGTGCCAGTGGTTGATGCCGCCAATGCCTGAAATAGGTAGTTTGTGGGTTTGCGGGTCGCGGGCGATTTCTGAAACCATGCTTAAGGCAATGGGGCGAACTGCCGGACCGCAATAACCGCCATGTGCGCCTTTGCCGGCAACGGTTGGTTTTGGTGCCATGATATCAAGGTCAACTGCGACTATTGAGTTGATGGTGTTGATTAAGGAAACTGCATCTGCGCCGCCTTCGTGTGCGGCACGGGCTGGTTGTCTGATATCGGAAATATTGGGGGTTAGTTTTACGAAAACCGGTAAGTTTGTATGGGTTTTACACCAGCCGGTTACATCGCGAATATATTCCGGCACTTGGCCAACAGCGGCGCCCATGCCGCGCTCGCTCATGCCGTGTGGGCAACCAAAATTTAGCTCGACGGCATCACAGCCGGTTTGTTCGACTCTTTGTAGAATTTCTTTCCAGGCTTGCTCGTTGCAAGGCACCATTAAAGACACCACCATGGCGCGGTCTGGCCAGGCTTTTTTTACGGCGGTAATTTCATCCAGATTGACTTGTAATGGACGGTCGGTGATTAGCTCGATATTATTAAAACCTATCATCCGCTGGCCGTTGTAATCAACCGAGCCATAGCGCGAACTAACATTGACTACTGGCGGGCCGGCCTCGCCCAGGGTTTTCCAAACCACCCCGCCCCAGCCGGCTTCAAAGGCGCGTTCGACATTATATTGTTTGTCGGTGGGTGGCGCTGATGCCAACCAAAAGGGGTTGGGTGAAGTAACGCCAGCAAATTTACAGCTAAGATCGGCCATATTTAGTCCAAATATTCGTGAATTGAGAGGGCGGCTAGTTTGCCGTCGTTTACAGCCTCAACCGTGAGATCCGCACCCGCGGTACAGTCTCCTCCGGCCCAGACATTATCCAGACTGGTGCGCTGTTGGGCATCAACCTGAATTCTGCCAGTAGTTATCTGCGGGCACTCACTATCTTGTAGTGGTTGCGGGTTAAAAGATTGACCAATGGCTTTGAATAGCTGATCAGCAGGTAAGCTGAATCGTTCACCACTACCAATCAAGCGACCACTGGAGTCGGTTTGCGTATATTCAAATTCTACTGCAACTAATTTACCATCAGTTGCTTGAATAGCCGTAGGTTTGGCATGTGTTCGAATCACCACACCATTGGTTTGCGCAATTTCTTGTTCATACTCGGTAGCACCCATTTCATCTAGGCTGCGCCGATAAACCAAGCTGACATTCTCAGCACCGAGTTTCTTAATTTGTACAGCAATGTCGATTGCGGTATTACCACCGCCAATAACCACCACATCACGCCCTACCGGCAGTGATGACAAATCCTGTTGGCGAATATCTTCTATATAATCAACCGCGTTGTAGACACCCGCAGCGGTTTCATTATCAAGGCCGAGATTATTAACATCCGTATGACCGAGGCCGATAAATACAGCATCAAATTGCTGGCGTAGCTTATCTAGGCTGATATCTTTACCTAAGGACTTTCCGTATTCGATTTCGATTCCACCAATACCCAGTATAAACGCGACTTCTTTAGCCGCTCGTTGGTCATTCATTTTGTAAGCCGCCAGTCCGTATTCATTCAGCCCACCGGCTTTTTCATGCGCTTCAAAGATGCTGACTTGATGACCCAACATGGCCAAACGATGGGCACAAGATAATCCGGCTGGGCCGGCACCTACTACTGCAATATGTTTGCCGCTATCGGGGCCACGCTGGAATGGTTGTTTTGCCTGGGCGAATAAGTGATCAGTTGCGAAGCGTTGTAGCTGCCCAATAACCACCGGTTTTTGCTCAGAAGTATTTTTAACACATACTTCCTCGCATAATTCCTCCACCGGACAAACTGTGGCGCAGGTCCCGCCCATGATGTTTTCTTCAAGGATGGTAGTTGCTGCACCATTCAGGTTAGCGCTGGAAATCTTACGAATAAAACCGGGTATATCTATACCGGTTGGACAAGCATCAACACAGGGAGCATCGTGGCAGAACAAACAACGGGCAGCTTCCTGTTCTGCTTGAAGCAGGTTTAATGGCGCATGCAAATCAACGTAATTCTGTTCGATTTTCTCGGCGCTCAGGCGGCCTTTTTGAATGCTCATAGGGGTTGCTTCCGCATTAATAAATAATAGACCAAACTAGATATTGCCAGGCCAATAAACCAGGCATAGTTATACAAATTTACAATAAACCCTTCACCGTCATACAAACCAACATGTGCCAGGAAGCCCGGAATATTGGGGATAATACCGATAATCAATGCGATGATTGCACGAGGATTTACACCGGCATATCGACCTTTACGCCGATATAAATCAGCTACATCCAGCTCGGTTTTGCGAATCAGGAAGTAATCCACCAGAATAATCCCGATAATTGGGCCTAATAGTGCTGAATAACCGATGAGCCAGGTAAAGATATATCCGCTGGGGTCGGCGATCAGCTTCCAGGGCATCATCAGTATGCCGATAATGCCGGTAATATAACCACCGCGTTTAAAGTCTATTTTCGCTGGTAGTAAATTAGAAAAAGCATTTGCGGGACCAACAACATTAGCCGCTGCATTGGTTGAAATAGTCGCAATAATCACCGCCACCATAGAGAACAACACCAACCAGGGGGATTCAAAACGGCGCACTAAAACCACCGGATCCCAAATAGCTTCACCAAAAATAATAATAGTGGCACTGGTCACCGCAACGCCGATAAAGGCGAAGAATGTCATGGTGGTGGGCAGGCCGGATAACTGGCCGATTACCTGTGCGCGCTGAGAACTGGCATAGCGGGTAAAATCGGAAATATTCAGGGTTAAGGTTGCCCAGAAACCGACCATTGCTGTTAGGCTCGGCCAGAATAAATTCCAGAACTCTGCAGAGGTTTTAAATTGTGATTTAGCTTCCAGCATCGGCCCAAAACCATCAGCCTGCTGATATGCCCAAATCAACAAGCCCAGGCCACACAATAACAGGAAGGGTGCGGCAATATGCTCCAGAATCCGGATGGAATTGATACCCTTCCAAATCAACCAGATATTCATTGCCCAAAAGGCCATAAAACAGCTGAATTGCACCAGTTGTACACCCATCCAAGCGGGTAATACAGCAGGTAGCTCGGCCGCTGCCGGCCAGAAAATTAATATGATGGTGTATATTGCAGCACCGCCAATCCAGGTTTGAATACCAAACCAACCGCAAGCAACTATTGCCCTTAGCAATGCAGGAATATGTGCGCCATAAATACCAAAGGCCGCGCGTGCAAATACCGGAAACGGGATGCCATATTTAGTGCCTGCATGGCCAGACAAAGACATTGGGATAAAGACAATCAAGTTACCCAGCAGCACTGTGAACATGGCTTGCTGCCAGCTCATGCCACCATTAACCAAAGATGCAGCAATCATATAGGCGGGAATATTTACCGCCATGCCTACCCACAGTGAAAAGAAGCTAACCGCTTTCCAGTCGCGCTGTGCCGCGGGTACCGGGGCTATATCCGGGTTGCTAAGGCCGGGGTCGAAATCAGACTTGGCTGTCTCCACTTACAACTCCGTCAGCTGACCATAGGTTTCCGGACGACGATCGCGGAAAAACTGCCAGTTATTCCGAACCTCGCGTATTTGATCAAAATCGAGCTCGGCAATCAACATTTCATCTTCGGTTTCACTGGCTTGAGCGACAATCTTCCCACGCGGGTCGGCAAAGTAGGAAGAGCCATAAAATCTACCGATATTCCAGGGGGCTTCTTCACCCACCCGGTTAATTGCAGCAATAAAATAACCGTTTGCAGCCGCGTGTGCGGGTTGTTCCAGCTCCCACAAATATTGCGAAAGTCCGGCAACGGTAGCAGATGGGTTAAACACAATATCCGCACCATTTAGACCCAAACAACGGGCACCATCCGGAAAGTGGCGGTCGTAACAAATATACACACCAACATTGCCATAGGCTGTTTTAAATACGGGATAACCTAGATTTCCAGGCTTGAAAAAGAATTTTTCCCAAAAGCCTGCCACTTGAGGAATATGGTTTTTGCGGTATTTGCCAAGATATGTACCATCGGCATCAATAACGGCAGCGGTATTAAAATAAACCCCAGGCATATGCTCTTCATATATGGGTACTACAATTACCATATTATATTTACGCGCATACTCGCACATAAGCTGAGTAGTCGGACCATCGGGAATGGCTTCGGCTGCTGCATACCACTTGCTGTCTTGTGAAGGACAAAAGTATGGGCCGTTAAAGATTTCCTGAAAACAGAGCATTTGTACGCCTTTGGCTCCGGCTTCCTCGATATAAGGAATATGCGCCTCAAGCATGGCTTTATTGTGTGCAGCAACGCTCTCATCCCCGTGTAATTTATTGCCGATTTGAATAATCGCAGCTTTAACCATATTGGCCATTTTGTCTCTCTCTCTATTTTTAATTATTAAAACTATATTAGCGGCTTAAACGGTGCGCGTTTAAGGTATTTTCCAAAACCTTCACCTACCATCGCCTCGCCGTTATCGATTGCGACCGTTCCCCGTAAAATGGTAGTTCGGGTTTTGCCCTGCACCTGCCAACCTTCATAGGGATTATAGTCTACCCGCATATGGTGGGTATCGGCAGATATTGTATGCTCAACTTTCGGGTCAAAAATTATGATATCCGCATCAGAACCAACGGCTATAGTGCCCTTGCGGGGAAACAGTCCAAATATTTTAGCAGCGCCTGTCGAGCTCATCTCCACAAACTTGTTCAGTGAAATGCGATTCTTCACCACCCCTTCACTGTACAACAATTCAAAGCGGTTTTCGATACCAGGAGCACCATTGGGAATTTTAGAAAAATCATCTTTACCCATGGCTTTTTGATCCATGCAGAAAGGACAATGATCGGTAGCCACATGATGCACCAGATTCTGGTTAATTCCATCCCAAAGTGCCTGCTGGTCTTTTTTCTTTCTTAGCGGAGGGCTCATAACCACTTTGGCGCCTTCAAAACCATCCTTGAAGTATTCAGATTCATCTAATAACAGGTATTGAATACAGGTTTCAACATGCACCTTCTGACCACGCATTGTTGCTGTTTTCACCCGCGCCAGAGATTCTTCGCAAGTGGTATGCACAATATACAATGAACAACCAGACTCATAGGCAAGATCAATAGCCCGTCCGGCAGCCTCGGCTTCACAAATAGCCGGCCTGGAAAGCACATGGTATTTTGGTGCAGTATTGCCTGCTGCCAGGTTCTGTTCAATGTTGCGGTCGACCATGTCGCCGTTTTCGCAATGGGTAGTGATAATACCGCCATGCTCTACCAGTT
>QIKG01000007.1 GCA_003232965.1 Oceanospirillales bacterium | reverse complement strand
AGGCAGGCACTGTCCAATCGCCCCCAAGCCGGCAATAGCTTCCTCAACGGCTTCACCAGCGGGTCGGTTATCATAATCAGTAACTGAACCAACGGGTTGTGGTAATCGGCTTTTACCCACTGCAACAGTAAGCGCAATAGCAAAGAGATTGAGTAAAATGTCAGCAGGATCTCAAATAGCCAACTACCTGCATTTTGTAAGTTGTTCATGCGCTGGTTCCGGATAGTTCGCGCGCACGATCACGCGCGGTAACAATAGCCTGCTTAAAGATGGCATCACAGCTGGCTTCATCGAGTACAGCAATCGCTGCCGCGGTTGTTCCACCGGGCGAAGTGACTTGTCGGCGTAGCTCGCTAACATCGGTATTTTCCTGCTGTGCTAGCTTGCCTGAGCCAACAACGGTATGCAGTGCAAGCTGGGTAGCGGTATCAAAGTCCAGTCCGACGGCCACTCCGGCATCACGCATGGATTCGATTAAATAAAACACATAGGCTGGCCCGCTACCGGAAACTGCAGTGACTGCATCTATTAGGTTTTCCTTGTCTATCCAGATAACCTGACCGACTGCGGAAAGAATGTCCTGCGCCTGCTGGCGGTGTTTTTGTTGGCACTGCTTGTTAGCAAATACACCGGTGATACCTGCACCAACAATAGCCGGGAGGTTTGGCATGGCTCTAATAATTGCCGCTTTACGTCCAATCTCGGTTTCGATTGTCTGGCAGGTTGTTCCGGCGGCAACAGAAATTAGTAATTGGTCTGTTTGCAGATTGTCCTTGAGTTGCTGGAGTAGGAGAGGAATGATTTGCGGCTTAACTGCAAGCACGATAGTTTCGGCGTCGGCGATTGCATCGCGGCCGTTGGTAAAAGTCTTAACCTGAAAGCGGGATTCCAGTTCAGCGCGACCGGCTTTCAGGGGCTCTGCAACGCTGATAGAAAGCGATTGCCCGGCTGTTGATTCGCGCGCCAGCAGGCCGCCGATGATTGCTCTGGCCATATTGCCACCACCAATAAAACAAATATTACTCATGTCGGGTTCTCCAATGTATAGGTATTACTCTCTGGGGCCGAATAATGCAGTTCCTACTCTAACCATGGTGCTGCCAGTTGTAATTGCGGTTTCCAAATCTGTAGACATGCCTAGCGAGAGGGTGTCAATACTTCGGAATTCCGCTTGTAGGTATCTAAATAAGTCAGCCATTTTTTCTAAACTGTGAAGTTGTTCATGCGCGGGTTTTCCCGGATCAGGAATCGCCATTAAGCCCCGCAGACGAAGTCCGGGCAACTCTGCTACTAGTGCCGAAAGCGGTATTAGGTCAACCGCGGAAATACCGCGTTTTTGTATTTCGTTATCAATGTTAATCTGCAACAAGATGTTAAGCGGCGCAAGTTCGCTAGGCCTATGTGCGGACAGGCGTTGTAACAAGCTGGCTGAATCAACGCTTTGAACCCAGTCAAAATGGGCTGCAATCTTGGCGCTTTTATTGCTTTGAATCGGACCGATAAAGTGCCACTCAATCGCAAGGTCAGGTAGTTCTGCCTGTTTAATCAGCGCTTCCTGCAGGTAGCTTTCACCGAATGCTGTTTGCCCCAAATTATGTAATGTGCGGATTTTGTTAGCGGATTGCTTTTTGCTGACAGCCAGAAGCTTGACCGTACCAGCTGGCCTATTGGCTGCCGAGCTAGCCAGGTTTATTCGCCGCATTGTGGCATCATAGGAGCAAGAAATATCGGACATTTCAACTCAAAAGGATTAAGGTATTGTCATTGATGACATTAAGTGTATATCCCAATCCCCAGATAGAGGCACGATATGATGTGTATGACAGCTCTTTTACGTCCTGTAATCGCTGCATCCATGCACATCATATTTGGTTTCACGGTAAAATATAAAATATGAGTCGCACCCTTAGGTTCGGCAGTTATTTTTTGTTTTGCTGTGGAATCAATAGTATGTGCAGCATCCGTGTTTCTATCTGGGGATTGGGGTTATAGTATATAACTAAAGTATATCGCTAAAGTAATGGATTACAGGGATGCCCGAGCAAAGTTTGCGATTTCTTCTATAATATAAAAATAGAATGCAAATACGGGCAGTATGCAGCGTCTGAAAATCAGGCGTAGACACTGAGGGAAGCAGATGGATATTAATGAACTACTCGCCTTTTCGGTAAAGAATAAGGCTTCTGATTTACACTTGTCAGCGGGTATGCCGCCACTCATCCGTGTAGACGGAGATATCCGGCGACTGGATTTACCATCGTTGGAAAACAAAGATCTTCTGGAGCTGGTTTACAGCACTCTGAACGATCATCAGCGGCGTGATTTCGAAGCCAATTTAGAAGTGGATTATTCGTATGCTGTTCCTGAAGTTGCACGGTTCCGGGTTAATGCCTACCACCAAGATCGTGGAATTGGCGCCGCCTTCCGCACCATTCCTACAGATATAATGACACTGGAAGACCTTCAGGCACCACCGATATTTAAAGACATTATCAATGTGCCCCGTGGTCTTGTGTTGGTAACCGGCCCTACAGGCTCTGGTAAATCTACCACCTTGGCGGCGATGGTTGATCACCTTAATACCACCACCCGCAATCACATTCTTACCATCGAAGACCCGATAGAATTTTTGCACACACCAAAACAATGTTTGATTAATCAGCGTGAAGTTCATCGTGATACCCATGGCTTTAACCAGGCATTACGGTCAGCCTTGCGTGAAGACCCGGATATTATTCTAGTAGGCGAAATGCGGGATATCGAAACCATCCGCTTGGCGATGACCGCGGCTGAAACCGGTCACTTGGTGTTTGCCACCCTGCATACTACTTCTGCGGCTAAAACCATTGATAGAATCATCGATGTATTCCCGGCAGGTGAGAAAGACATGGTTCGTTCTATGCTGTCTGAATCCCTGCGCGCGGTTATTGCACAAACTCTACTGAAGCGGGTCAGCGGTGGCCGTGTTGCTGCACATGAAATTATGATTGGTACTCCGGCTATCAGAAACCTAATTCGTGAAGATAAGGTGGCCCAGATGTACTCATCTATCCAGACTGGACAGAATGTGGGTATGTGCACACTGGATCAGGACCTCGAAAAACTGGTTCGTCGGGGTATGGTTGCCAAGCATGAAGCCGCCCGACGGGCTGTTAACAGAAAATTATTCGTATAAAGGGACAAATGTCATGAGCAAAGTATTTTCCTGGTTGCAGCAGCTATATGAAAGCCGTGGTTCAGATTTGTTTGTTACGGCGGGTTCACCACCGAGTCTGAAAATCGATGGTGTTATCTTACCGATTAATGACCAGCCACTGTCAGCAGATGAAACGCGGGAGCTGGTAGCTTCTATTATGAACGCTCATCAGAGCGAGGAATTTGAAAACACCAAGGAGTGCCAGTTTGCTATTTCCTTGAATGAAGATGCCCGCTTTAGAGTTAGTGCATTTTATCAGCAGGGCCATGTTGGCATAGTTTGTCGACTGATTGAGACTCGTATACCAAATCTTGAAGACTTAGGTATGCCAAAGATTCTTGCTGATCTGGCTATGGAAAAACGCGGCATTATCTTCTTTGTTGGTGCCACTGGTACGGGTAAATCAACGTCGTTGGCAGCCATGGTAGGTTTGCGAAATCGTTCTATGACCGGACATATTATAACCATTGAAGATCCGATTGAATTTGTACATCAACACGCTAAAAGCCTAGTAACCCAAAGAGAAGTTGGGGTAGATACAGAGTCATTTGATGTGGCCTTAAAAAACACCTTACGCCAGGCCCCGGATGTTATTCTGATCGGCGAGATTCGTACCCGCGAATCCATGCAGCACGCACTTACTTTTGCCGAGACCGGTCATTTGTGTTTATGTACTTTGCATGCAAATAACGCCAATCAGGCGATGGATCGTATCCTCCATTTCTTCCCTGAAGATGAGCGCGATCAGGTGCTGCTGGACCTTTCGTTTAACCTAAAAGCCATTATTGCGCAGCAATTACTCCCCTCGGTTGATGGCGGGCGTCGTTGGGCGGCGGTTGAAGTGCTGGTAAATACGCCATTAGTACAACAAAAAATTCGCCAGGGTGATATTCACGAACTCAAAGACATTATGAAACGCTCCGGTCATCTAGGTATGATTACTTTTGACGAGTGTTTGTTTAATATGTATAGAGACGGTCATATTTCCTATGAGAACGGTCTCCGGCATGCAGATTCAAAAAATGAATTTCGCTTGATGGTAAAACTGGATAGAGGTGGTTCAACAGAAGAGTTGGCGAAAACCCTCGAAGGGGTTAGTTTGATTGAAGATTAATCTACTGATTACAGAAACCTTAGGACCACAGAATATAACTTGTTAACGAGTTTTTAACCCCCTCGGGAGTATGCTTATATACCGAGGTCAGGTGAGATACTCCAGCCTGTTCTTGGCTATGACACCGACACAGTGAGCGGGGCAAGTGTAGTACAGGATACTGCGCTAAAAGCTCAAGCAAACAGGATTTTGCTTGAGCTTTTTCTATATTCGGCATAAATTTTGGAATAGATGATATACCATCTGTCGAAAAAACATCTAAGGCGGTACAATAGTTACACGCTAGCTTTTTAACAGGTAAGCAGAATGAAAGTACTAATAATTGAAGATAACCCGGATATCGCCGCCAATATTGGTGACTACTTGGAAGACAACGAGCATACAGTCGACTTCGCCGGTGACGGCATTACCGGCTTGCACTTGGCCATCGTCAATGACTTTGATGCCATTATTCTAGATTTGCAGTTGCCCGGCATGGATGGCCTTGATGTGTGTCGTAAATTGCGCGAGGATGCACGTAAGGATACTCCGGTGTTGATGTTAACCGCCCGCGACCGATTAGAAGACAAGCTGGCGGGTTTTGAACACGGCGCGGATGATTATCTGGTGAAGCCTTTTGAGTTGCAGGAGGTTGAAGCACGCCTGCAAGTGCTGGTTAAACGCGGGCGCACAGTACAACCGCGGGAGCTAGTTGTAGGGCCACTGAAATATAATATCGATGCCGTAACAGTTGAACGCGATGGCAAGCTACTGGAGCTGAACCCAATTGGCTTGAAGTTGTTGAAAAGACTGATGGAAAGCGCCCCTAATGTAGTGATTCGTAAGGATTTGGAAAATCATGTTTGGGGAGAAGAAATGCCCGACAGTGACAGCCTGCGGGTTCATATTCATACTCTGAGAGCAGCGATTGATAAACCATTCGACACTGCGATGATTCAAACACGACACGGTATTGGTTACCGTCTGGTCGCCCCGAATGCGGTATCGGCGTAGGCTTCGCAGTCGAATAATTTTATCGTTTTTGCTGTTTGGTACTTTGCTGAGCGGTTTGTTTGCCCTTTCAACGCTGGTTTTACAAGACTATCTTGAAAATCAGCTGGTTGCTGAAACGCTGAAAAAAGAAGTGGATGACTATATCCAGACCTTACGGCTTAACCCAGGGGTCCGAGAGCCGTTTCACACGCGCATTGAAGGTTATGTGACTGCACCGGGCAAGGCGGAAATTGTACCGACTATTTTTCGTGACCTGCCAGCTGGTGTGCATAAAGTCAGCAGCGATTCCGGCACCTGGCGGGCGGCAATCCGCAAAGACAGCGACCTTTGGGTTTTTCTAACCCAAGATATCAGCAATAGCGTACGCATGGACCAGCGCCTGAATTGGGCATTAATCGGCGTGGTCGGAATATTTTCCTTGCTTTCATTGTTGCTGGGACGCTGGTCGTCCGGACGGATTATGAAGCCGGTTGCCGACCTCGCCCGGCGCTTATCTAAGTTTGATGAAACCACTAAGCCTGAGGCATTGGCGCAATATTTTGCTGATGATGAGGTAGGGCAATTGGCATCAGCACTCGATGATTACGCCGATCACCTGCATCACCTGGTTGAACG
>QIKG01000125.1 GCA_003232965.1 Oceanospirillales bacterium | reverse complement strand
TCAATATATCTAGTGAGGCATCCACGCTGCCGCCTGATGATTGCATTAAATCACAGCTGGAGTTAACAGCTATGTTGACTTCTGAACTGGCTGCCAGTCCCTCAGTGGTTAACAAAACAGCCAGCAGACACCAGCTCAAACCCACAGATACTTTAAATTTCAGATTCATTGAAAATTTCCAATTATGAATGTGTTGAAAGCCTCAGTATACAATCGGTATGGCCCGGTATTAAAGAAGTATCGCCTTCCCGGCCACCCGAACCGGGCATTTATTCCGCTTGAAACCTCGGTAATATCGTTGCCAGTATTTTTAAACGCTGCACCGGATCTTCAAGCTCCAACAGCATTTGCTTTTCAGCCACTTCCATCGGCAGAAGTTCCGCCAGCCGAAAGCCTACGAAACTGGCATCTTCGCAATCTTGTGGTCGAAATTGCGGATAGTCGGCTTGGGCTTTTTCCATATAGCGAGCAACAAGCTGCACGATAACAGCATAATCAAGCGGCACTTGTGTGAGCGATTCTTCAGACAGCCAGTCTACTTGCGCAACTAACTGACCATCATGTAGGCAGCGAGTGTGCTGTATTCGAAAGCGACGGCCACCACGAAACTTTAAGCGCAGACCACCACTATCGGTTTGTGAATAGTCTTCGATAATAGCCTCCGTACCCAGGCGCATATGCCGGGCGGCATTTTCTCCCTCGGCGGGATGAAATAGGCAGAAACCGAAGCTGCCCTCGCGCGCGCTGCGTAACTGTCCTATTTCTCGGGAATCGTTAAAACAAACTTGAACCAGGCTGCCAGGGAATAAAACCTCCGAGCGGCTTAGCAGTGGTATTTCAGAGGCTTTCAAGCTGGTTTAAGGCATCAACAAAGCGCTGCGGTGCCGCCTTAAAACCACCGTTACTCATAAAAATAACCAAGTCTCCGCTGCGTACTTCATCCAGTATTCTGCTTAACAGCGTATCCACATCTGTCACTACACTACCTTCTGCACCCGCTTTTAGTATCACGGAAACAGGGTTCCAATCAATGTCACTATCGGTTTTTAGCCAGACCCAGTCTGCTGCTGTAAAGGCAGGGCCAAGGTCATTGCTGTGCACCCCAGAGCGCATGGTATTACTGCGGGGCTCCATTGCAACCAGGATTCTGCCGTTGCCAGCCTGGCGACGAATACCTTCCAGCGTCAGGCGAATGGCCGTCGGGTGATGCGCAAAATCATCAAAGACTTTCACCCCATGAACTTCGCCCTTGAGCTCCATCCGCCGGGCCACGCCTTTAAACTCGGCAAGCGCCGCTATGGCCTGTTCAGGAGGAATACCAACAGCATTGGCGGCTGCGATTGCAGCACAGGCATTCATGGCATTGTGTCTGCCGTTCATTTGCCAATGCAGCTCGGATATTTCGTTGTCTGCATAGGAAAAACGCAGGTGCCGACCACCCGGCGAGAGCATTTCTACAAACCAGTCAGGGTTATGGCCCAGGCCGAAGCGCTGTAACTTGGACCAGCAGCCTCGCTCAAGAACATCTTCCAGATTCTCTTCCTCGGCATTACTGATAATTGTGCCTTCACCCGGAATGGTGCGTACAAAATGATGAAATTGATTTTTAATGGCTTCCAAATCGGGAAAAATATCGGCGTGATCAAATTCGAGGTTATTCAGTACCGCAACCCGGGGGCGATAATGTACAAACTTTGAGCGTTTATCGAAAAATGCGGTGTCATATTCATCGGCTTCGACAACAAAATACTTATCCCCATCGCGTGCAGAAATACCGAAATTAGCCGGTACCCCACCAATCAGAAAACCCGGATTTAAGCCCGCAAATTCAAGAATCCAAGCCAGTAAACTTGAAGTTGTAGTTTTTCCGTGGGTGCCAGCAACGGCCAACACGGTTTTACCTGCAAGATAATTTTCTCCCAGCCAGCGCGGACCAGAGGCATAGGGAATACCGGCGTTAAGCACATACTCAACCGCTTCATTGCCACGAGATAATGCATTGCCAATGATGACAATATCCGGATGTGGTTGCAGATCGGCTGCGTGGTAACCTTCAAACAACTTTATCCCCTGAGCTTCTAATTGGGTGCTCATCGGTGGGTAAGTGTGCTCGTCTGAGCCACTGACGGCATGTCCAGCTTTAACCGCCAACGCCGCCAGTCCCCCCATAAAAGTGCCGCAAGCACCAAGTATATGTATATGCATCAGTTCAGAATACCACGCTGATTATTATTGTGTAGGTGTAAATGCCAGGGCAATAAAATAGCCGGCAAAAAACAAAGCCACTGCCAGACCGACACCACGCATCATGGAAATCGACAAAGCGTGTTTATAGATATTGCCCTTGACTGCAAAACTCCAGGCCATTAACGCCAGCAGTAAGCCACCACCACTTTTCCCGCCACTACTTAATGAAAGTTGTAGAATAGGTGAGAGCATTAAGGCTAACAAAAAACCGGTTCCGAATAACGCTGTCAGGGTCTGGTTGATGCGCGCAGAACGCTTTGCCAGTTGTAGCACAATAACCACCAGTACTACTTGCAGAATAATATCTAAGCTGGCAGCGAAATTCCTGCTGGCAGCCATCTCGGGTGATGTTTGCAGGCTTTTAATTATGGCGAATTGATAAAGGTTTAGCGCATAATTTGCGAAAATAAATATAAGTAGCCAAAACCTTCCGTCAGGCAAGTCTTGCGGGCCCTTACGAAGCAGTAGAATACTCATCAATGTATCAAGGATTTTAAGCACGATGGATGATTTGCCGAATGATTTGCCGAATGATTTTCTGAGGAATTTGCCCGCTGATTTTTTGTCTGCCAACAAGAGCCTGAATGCCTGTGGTCTGGAGTGCCCGCAGCCGGTGTTGGAATGTCGTCAGCAACTTGGAAAAATGAACCCTGGGCAAACGCTCTACATCATTGCCGATGACCCGAACACCCAACTGGATTTTGAGGTCTACACCATGCGTAGTGGTAATCAGTTGGTCGCCACCCATGCTGGCACAGATGGCTGCTTTCATTATTTGATCAGGAAGCAGGCACGTCAGCCTGCTTAAGTGCAGCACTGATTCTCGAATATACTTCTTCGATGCTACCCACGCCCAACACCTGGGTAAGTACACCGTGCTTACTATAATGGGCTGATACCGGTGCGGTTTGCTCTGCATATATCTGCAAGCGCCGACGGACTACCTCTTCCGTATCATCACTGCGATCTTCAAGCTCGGCGCGTTTGGAAATTCGCTCGATAATTTGTTCGTTATCGACAGCAATATCGATCGCTTCTTCAACCGGAATTCCCATACGAGCGAGCAATTCATCCAGCGCTTCAGCCTGAACCAGGTTACGCGGATACCCATCCAGTAAAAACCCGTCCCGGGCATCTTCGCGCCCTAGGCGCTCTTCGATTAGGCCCAGCATGATGTCATCAGAAACCAATTGGCCGCTGGACATGATTTCTTTCACTTGTATACCCAGTTCGGTGCCAGCGGAAACGGCTGACCTGAGCAGTTCGCCGGTCGAGATATGCGGAATATTCAGTTCTTCAGATAGCAATTTTGCCTGTGTTCCTTTGCCGGAACCGGGGGCGCCCAGTATTACAATACGCATGTTCTGCTTCTCTCTAATATTTTTTTAGACAGTAGAATTTAAACCCCGGAACCATTCCGGGAAAATAACAATTTAACCGATTGGGTGTATTATAAAGCAATGCCATGTTGAATGAAAAATAATGAGGTTCGCTAAATGACTAAAAAGAATATTTTGTATGCTCAATCCGGAGGCGTCACCCCGGTAATTAACGCTACCGCCTGTGGAGTAATCGAAACCGCGCGCCAGCATCGAGGTAAAATCGGCAAGGTTTATGCTGCCCATAACGGCATTATTGGTGCCCTGCACGAAGAGCTCATAGATACTTCCAGAGAAACCCGAACAGTTATCAGCGGCTTGCGCCATACACCCGGCGGAGCTTTTGGCTCATGTCGCTTCAAGCTAAAATCAATGGATGAAAATCACGCTGAGTATGCACGCCTGATAGAAGTATTTAAAGCCCATAACATCGGCTACTTTTTTTATAACGGTGGCGGCGATTCTGCCGATACCGCTTATAAAGTTTCCCAGATCAGCGGCAAACTTGGCTTTCCTGTCAGTTGCATCGGCATACCTAAAACCATTGATAACGATTTACCCATAACCGATAACTGCCCGGGCTTTGGCTCGGTTGCCAAATATGTTGCCGTATCCATCATGGAAGCCAGCCTCGATGTTATGTCGATGAGCTCGTCCTCTACCAAAGTCTTTATTATGGAAGTCATGGGCAGACACGCTGGTTGGATTGCGGCAGCTGGCGGCTTGGCACAACGGGATGAGGGTGACCCACCCCATATTATCTTGTTCCCTGAAGTAACTTTTGACCAACGCGCCTTCCTTAAAAAAGTACGCTACTCGGTAAATACCTATGGTTACTGCTCGATTGTGGTTTCTGAAGGCGTACGCAATAAACGCGGTAAATTCCTTGCCGATGCCGGCACCCGCGATGCCTTCGGGCACGCGCAGTTAGGCGGTGTAGCCCCGGTAGTTGCCAATCTGATTCGGGACAAGCTGGGCTATAAATATCACTGGGCGGTATCAGATTATCTGCAACGCTCGGCGCGCCATATTGCCTCAAAAACCGATGTAGAACAGGCCTATGCTGTAGGCAAGGCTGCAGTTGAATATGCGGCGGCGGGCAAAAGCGGCATTATGCCGGCAATTAAACGACTCTCCGACCACCCCTATCGCTGGAAAATTGAAGAAGCGAGCTTGAGCCGGGTCGCCAACCGTGAAAAAATGCTGCCCAAACGCTACATTACCAAGGACGGCTTCGGCATAACCCCTGCCGCGCGCAGATATCTTGAGCCGCTGATTCGCGGTGAAGATTATCCGCCTTACGGTAAAGACGGTTTGCCTAAATATGTTTCTTTGAAGAAAGTAATGGTGCCGAAAAAATTACCGAAATTTAAAGCCAGTGCTAAGTAGTGCAACTTCAGTATGCCCTTTCCGAGGAAGTTCTAGGTGACCTTGCTACTGAACTAAGCCCCTTAATCAGGCGTTGCGAAGTTGATCTGAAAAATCCTCGACATGGGGATTTTCCACGCTGGAAAGCCGTACTTGATAATTTGCCACTCGCAAGTCCAGCGGCAAACTATAAACAAGCAGCTGTTTTGTTAGGCGAGCCCTGCGCAGAGCAAAGCTCGCTCAAAGATCAGTTAATGGGCTTACACCCCTGGCGCAAAGGACCATTTACGCTTGGCGGAATTGATATTGACTGTGAATGGCGCTCCGACTGGAAGTGGGATCGGCTGGCACCGCATTTAGGCTCACTGCAAGACCAGCGAATCCTCGATATTGGCTGTGGTAATGGTTACTTCGGCTGGCGGATGCTCGGAGCCGGCGCAAAACTGGTCATCGGCATAGATCCCAGCCTGTTGTTTGTGATGCAATATTTTGCCTGTCAGCATTTTGCCGGTACTCAAGCTGCCAATGTGGTGCTGCCCCTGGGTATTGAAGATTTACCTGAAACGCTTAGCGGCTTTGATCGGGTTTTTTCCATGGGCGTGTTTTATCATCGGCGCTCACCCATCGAGCATCTGCAACAACTCCATAAGCTTTGCAAGCCGGGAGGACAAGTGATTCTTGAGACCCTGGTTATCGAAGGCAATGAAAACCAGGTACTAGTTCCCGCAGATCGTTACGCCAGAATGCGCAATGTCTGGTTTTTACCCAGCAGCAAAGCGCTGCTAAATTGGATTCGACGCGCCGGCTTCAAAGCTGTCGAATGTGTAGATGAAACCACCACCAGTATTGGCGAACAACGCAGCACAGAGTGGATGAAATTTGAATCACTTACAGAATCACTACTGGCAACAGATAACACAAAAACCATTGAAGGCTATCCAGCTCCACGCCGGGCGATTTTCATTGCCAGCAAGTGAACTGGACATTGGGGCTAGTGGATAACTACTTTGGTCTCTCTTCCAATAAGATGCCATAAGACGGGCGCTAATTAATTCTAGATGAAGAGTTCCTATTGTTCTTATCCTACTTGCGACTAGTTTTTTACTACCAATTACCAGTAACTGATAACATCGGACCGGTATAGCTTAGGTCAGCAGAGCCTCTCCAACTGGACTTGTCGACACCCAGATCAAGGGTAAAATATTGATAGCTGAGATCAAAACCCACATTTCTGAAGGCTTGATAATTTACGCCGATGATAGCATTCCAGAAGGTTCCGTCATACTCATCGATATTCGCGCTGATCCAATCTGCGCGGGTATGTATAAGCCAGTTTTTTGGAGAATTTATACCAAATGCCTAGGTTAGGAAGTGGAGCGGTGGCCGCCACTCGATTATCCTCAAACCTTTCAGTGCCGTCTCCAAGAATGACATTTCCTTTAATCGAAGCGGTAATTGAGAAAATATGCAAACCAATTCCTGCGCCGAAATCGGAACGCTCATCTTTATACAGCGACCTGCCCAGAAACAGCCGACTAATCGCCATTTTGATGCCGCCCTCCACGCTACGGCTATTAATATTAGATTAAAGAACAGATTTTCAGGCTTTACTCTTCAGTTTTATGCTCTACAGTAATTGCTACAGCTTTAGTCAGGGTTATAACCACCAGATCACCAACCACTGCTTTTTTAAGATTTTCAGGGTCGCGGGCCGTAAACTCAGTAACTTCACCATCTGCACCTTTAAGCTTGAAGGTATTCTCTTCTAGGTTGATTTCCTCAACCACGGCATTAATCACAATCGCTTCCAGGGCAGCAACACCAGGCATTTCGCCTTCATCGCTACGGGCTTCAGCCGCAATAACGGCAATACCCGCTTCAGCATCAACCGCGGCAACGACTTCAATAGACATACTCTGTACATATTCAATATTCAAGCTGTCACCAACACTAACCTGATTAAGGTTGCGTATATCTTCGCTGGCAACTATATCCACAACATTGCCCTCGGGACCACGCAGGCTGACTTCACGGGTTTCATGATTAATAGCCTCTACAGTGGCTGTCAACAAAACTTTCTGGGTAGCTGAAATAGCGGGTTTATCAGCCTCAGGGCTTGTTTCTGCAACCACAGTTTCAACAATAGCCACTGGTTCAGCAACAATACAGCGTTAGACTCATCAATAGCTGGCTCTACAGATGTAGGCGTGCTGTCACTACAGGCGGATGCAAACAATACAGTTAATAAAATAATGGCAGTTTTATACATGGTGTTCTCTTCCTGGTTAAATGAAGCTTGTGAGAGGGGGGATGCTCAGCATTATACAAGGAATATAGCTTCATGCTGAGTTACTACCGTGATAATGTTTATTACAGTCAGGCATCCGGCTCTGAGCGAGTGCTCTTAAGAAGGAGCTGTGACATGCTTATCGCTTGGTGGAGTGAGTAAATATCTGGCACTATAGACACAAACTTTAATGCGGCTTTAGTTAATCAGCGGCTCGAACACGAATTCACTCAACACTATATTAGGACATCCTCAATGAAAATAACTTCCTTCAACCCACCCGTTCGCACGCTTATGGGTCCTGGGCCTTCCAATGTACACCCCCGGGTGGCGGCAGCCATGGCGCGACCCTGCATCGGCCATCTTGACCCGGCTTTTGTGTGCTCGCAGGAAAGGTCTGACGTATTGGCTTAATGGGACATAGCTCGAAGGCAGGAAATATTTTATTGTGCCTATCCGCGCTTGAGGCGGTGGTTGACGAAATGGGTGCTGATATTCATACCGGGACCGCTATCGCTGCTGCACAGGCTGTGCTTTCTAAATAAACACCCACAGAAACCCACAAGGAGAAACCCATGTCGCCGACTCGAATGCCCAAAGCGGCTTGGTTATGGTGGTAGTTCCAGTTTACGGCACTGCATTAATTGTACTAACTGCCTTTATTTTACTGTTTACACGAAAACTATAGCGAAACCACAAGCAAACTAATAGCCATCCTTACAGATGGCTATTAGTCGCGCAAAAAATGAAGATGTGACTAAAGCTGAAACCAGCTGGACTTGAGCTCTAATGTGCTAGCAGCAGCCGTTATCTTGATCCCAAAGTTAATTTGACCGATTGTGTCTCACCGCCACGGCTGAAACGAAACTCAAGCTGGTC
The DNA here is from genome assembly GCA_003232965.1 of Oceanospirillales bacterium. Taxonomy (GTDB): domain Bacteria; phylum Pseudomonadota; class Gammaproteobacteria; order Xanthomonadales; family SZUA-36; genus SZUA-51. The sequence continues at coordinate 245 of QIKG01000125.1, read as the reverse complement.
GCCCGGTGCGTATTGTTTCAGCAGGTTTGAATAGCTGCGCAAATCACTTACCGGCTTGCCATCCATGGCAATGATCACATCACCCTTGCTTATTCCAGCCTTGGCTGCAGGCGAATCGGCACTTACTGCACCCACAGACATGCCTTTACCACTGAATGCGAAGTCCGGCATGATGCCCGTGCTAACGCGCCGCCCGCCAGCTGGTCTTTTCGCTGCTTGAGCTTTTTCTGACCCGGCGATTTTCT
>QIKG01000291.1 GCA_003232965.1 Oceanospirillales bacterium | reverse complement strand
TCTCAACCTGAGGGTTTGCAGCAGGCATTGGATTGGTGTTTGCAGACCAAAACCGCACTGGTTAGTGGTACTACAGGTATTGATGCAGGTTTGATGGCGGCTCTGCGCAGTGCTGGCGAAATCATCCCTGTTTTCTGGGCAGCAAATACCAGTATTGGTGTTAATTTGACTGCCCAACTGGTGGCGACAGCTGCTCACAGCCTAGGCATGGCAGCGGATGTCGAAATTATTGAAGCCCACCACCGTTATAAAAAAGATGCACCCTCCGGCACTGCCTTACAGCTTGCAGAAATCGTAGCCAGCGCTCGCGGGCAGGATATTAACGCGGTTGTGAACAGCGGACGAAAAGGCGATTGTGGAGTGCGGCCTGATGGTGAAATCGGTATTTCATCGATTCGCGCCGGTGATATCGTCGGCGACCACACGGTTTTATTTCAGCTTCCGGGAGAAGTTCTAGAAATCACCCACCGCGCCACCGACCGCGACAGCTTTGCGCGTGGCGCACTCGAAGCCGCCCGCTGGCTGAACCACCAAAGCGCCGGGTTTTATGCTATGCGTGATTTGTTGGGCAAGGTTTAGACAGTCGTGCCAGGTTTTCTGGTTCCCCGCTTGCGCGGGGATGACGAAACATACACAAAATTTAGCTAGCTTAGAACTAGTAGAAACCCGCTGGAAACTCCCTGGGCAGACACTCAATGAAACTCTATAACTAAAAACCCCGTCATTCCCGCGCAGGCGGGAAACCAGTCTTTTCGATAATGTATTGATTAGCTAGTACCTGACCGAGAAAGGAATCGTAGCGAGGGAAAGTCTGGTTTGAAGCAAAACATTTCATTATTTGATGAGAATAATGGAAAATTTTGGTCAAATCCAGTTTTTGCGTAGTAGATTACTTCTTTCTCGGCCAGGCACTAGCTACCCCAGTAGTCATTCAATACGCAGCGATTGCTTCAATTTCTATTTTTACCTTCGGTGAAAACAGGCGCTTAACTTCAACCACCGAGCTCGCAGGAATATTATCCCCATAAATTTCAAATAAAATATCTCGTAACTTGGCCAGATCATCAAGGTCTTTAACAAAGAGAGTCACTTTCAAGAGATTATTAAGTCCGCTTTGTTCGGCAGCCAAAATAACTTCCAGCTGGCGAAATATCTCTCTGGTTTGTTCAGATATATTTCCATCCTCGGCCAAGGTGCCAAATGCCGTAAGACCTGATGAATATAGCAGTCCGTTGTGTTTTGTCGCATGAACGTATGGTCCAACGGGCACACCAAGTTCTGCGTAATTACTTCTTGATATCATAATTTTCTCGTTACTATGTGAAATTAAAGGGAGACTTATAACTAAGACTAAGACCAATATCACTAAAATCAGATTATTTTTTAGAACTTCTAACATACAATTTACCTCTGTTCTCGCGTAGTCTTAAACTAACATGGTCTGCGTTCCAACTTTACCGGCGAAATTTCCTCAACTAACACCACCGAGTTCATCAACAACAATCACTTCCTTGACAGAAACCAGATCTTTGGCAAAGAATGATTGTGTATAGTGCGCCGCAAGATGTACCCGGTAACCTTCCTGATGTACAAACTTTTCTTTAAGAATAAATTTATCAGGTTTGGTGTCGTATTGATAGAACATGAATTCTACACATGCCGACTCTTGAGTTGTCAGCCTAGATAGTTCATTAAGTTCGTTTTTCAAGGCAACAAGATCTTGAGTTTTAGCTTCCAGGAATGCAAATTTGTTTATGTTTTTATTCATTAGTTTATTAATACCATGTTTTTTATTGATAAGGCAGATGTGCTCGAATTTTCTCTACTGTGGTCATTTCACCATAGTGGTGAATCACTTCAGAAATGACATGCAATCTTTGTTTGGGGGTAAATGCAGAAACAGCATCTTCAACGATATAGCAGTCGTATCCGAGATCATGGCCATGCCTTAGGGTAGACTCAACACAGACATGGAACGCAAAACCAGCAATTAGTAATCTGTTAATGCGGTTAGCCTTTAAATAGGCATCAAGATTAGAACCAGAGAATGCGGATCCTCCGGTTCGGCCGGATACAACGAAATCATCACCTTCAGGCTCAAATCCTTCACCCCACTGACTGCCTTTGTCACCGATCAAGAATGTATTAAAATATTTAATGGCCCCTCGCAGTCCCAGCCCATCCTTGCCCAATTCTGGATGACCGGGTTGAAACCGCAGCCCTGAGTGGATAATTTGTAATTTCCGCTCTCGACTAAGTTTAAGCAACTTTCGGCCACCTTTAATTGCTTTCTCAAATTGGCTACGATCCTGCATTAGGTGATTAACTTTGCCACTCGGTATTAACCACTCATTCTGGAATTCAATCAGCAACACTGCCGTATCATTCAAATACTTGTGGCCATCAGTTTGATCATTCAGTACCATAACTTTCTCCAGTGAAGACAGAGTCCTATAGTGCCTTTAGGAGAAATGTTTGTCGTTAACTTATGTTAAAAACGGTGTAATTGAATATTTATTAGCTATTGGTGCCGACCTTGATCTGTGTCTTTATGCGTGAAAGGGTTACATTGGTTATACCTAGATAGGAAGCAATATGATAATCAGGGATGCGTGTAGCAAGTGGCCCCAGCTCAGTGAGTATCTGTTGATATCGTGCCTCTGCTCCATAGACTAGGAATTGATATTCTCGAAGAAATTTCTGATTTGCCAAACTTTCAACATATGGCAGTGCAAATCCTTCCCATGCTGACATGGTTATTAGACTTTTTTGTAACATCTCAAACGAACAACAATACAGCCCACTTGACTCGAGACAAGCAATCGAAAACAAACTGCTTTCTGTTCTCGCACTAGGTGCCATTGGCCATACTAGCTGGCCCTCGGCAAAAAACCCTTTATTATATTCCTTGCCGTCACAGGTGGTATAAAAAAGACGCAATAAACCCTGTTTGATGTAAAAAACATCCCGCCACATTTCACCTGCCGCCAGCAACACGGTTCCTTTTTCATAGTTATGCGGCTTAAATAAACGGGTTATTACTTCTGCTTTATCTTGCGGAATACTATGCTTTCTGTTTATGTACTGAATTAAGTCATCCATTTCTCAAAATCCTTACAATATAATTCCCAAAGAATTAAATGGCCCTTGGCGGGCATATGTCATATGTGGCAAACATTATGTGGGACAGGCGTATTGCATATCGTATATGTGGGACATATATGTACAGAGCTGTACCCCAAATATAGGACAGATCGCTTAGGCGTTATTTGCCATCGATTATGCCGCCATTTCCAAGCAAGCTGAACCAGCTTACATCAATTCTGGGGTCACCCCCAAAACTTGGAAAAGATTAGATGTGCCTGTCCAGAGTTCCCACCTCCAGAGTTCCCACCGATAATCGTATTGACTAGCTATCCCCCCCCCTCCGCCTCCTGATATACTAAAAGAGGAATGATTTGATACAAGTCAGGTGATTCCTGCTTAAAACAGAGTACGCTTGTTATTCAATTTTGAGGTGAGTATGAAAATTATCTATAAAATCCATTTTCTGACAATTTTATTGTTGCTTCCGGTAACGCTGTTGGCTACAAGTCCAATCCCGCCGCCGCTAGGGCCTATTGTTCCTTGTGTTGGCTGTGAGGATTTGACCGCAACCCCTTACCCGGAAACTGGCGTCTGGTCGAACCCAGAGCAATCTCCTGGTACCGGCCTGAGTTTTGAAATTCAGAATGGAGTGCTGGCGGGATACCTGTATACCTTTTCTGATAGCGGCCAGCCGGAGTGGTACATAATTTCAGGGCCTTTAGTACGCTCAGAACGTCCTGGCGTTATTTGGGAACTAAACACTAGCTTTACCCGAGTTGAAGGTGGCAGTTGTATTGACTGTAGCTATACCCCGCCTGATCAAATCACTAGTGGTAACCGCGTTTCTCTGTATTTTAAGCAACGAAATTATATGATGATTTCAATCCAGCCGCCTGAAGGCCAGGGTCCTATCCCTGTGGCATATAGTGGGTATTATGTGCCTTTCACCTATGGCTCGGAGGCCAAAGCCTATTTTAGTGAGCAGACCCCCTATCTGTTACCCGTGTTTAGTGCTGCGTTCAACGGAGTGCACTTTTTGCTCTCTGGGCGGGATGGATCTACTCAATGGGTAGGAGAGCATGTGCAAATTTCTGGGCCAAGTGTCTCTGGGAGCCCAGAAAGTCGTATATTGAGTTATGCCATTAACATGAGTTCTGGGAACGCTCCGGGTCCTACGATACGGCCACCACCAATTCTCTTGGGACAAATAATTTGTGAAATCGACGAGAATGCCGGTCAACCAGCTTGTATCGTCGAAATGTGGGAGCGGACTTACAGAATGCCCATAAGCAACTTCGGTGACTCCCGATTTTTTGCAGAAGCAGAAGGCGGATCGATTATCGAAGCTTTCAGGATTGATTATAACTAATATTTCCACCAAAAACTCAGTGATTGTGTTAGACACAAAGCCACCTTTCAAGTAAAATCTTAATGCTTGGAAGAGCGGCTTTAGGGTCTTTTTCTGAAAGTCGCATAGCGTAAGAATCTAAGCGGGATTGATCCGGATAAAACCAGGGTCTGTCCCGTTTCTTGTATCTGCAGTTTGATAATGTGGCTGATGAAAGATGGGTGAAATTAGGTGAGTATTAATACAGCAGTAAAACCCGCGGTTCTGGTCCTTGCAGACGGTAGCGTTTTTCATGGCCAATCCATTGGCGCAGATGGCTTGAGTGTTGGTGAGGTGGTTTTTAATACCGCCATGAGTGGTTATCAGGAAATCCTGACGGATCCTTCCTACGCCAGCCAAATTGTTACCCTCACTTATCCGCATATCGGCAATACTGGTACCAACAGTGTTGATGCTGAAGCTGAACGGAGTTTTGTTTCTGGTCTGGTGATTCGGGATCTGCCGCTGTTAGCCAGTAACTGGCGCTCGGAGCAAAATTTGGGTGACTGGTTAATAGAAAGAGAAATTGTCGCAATTGCCGATATTGATACGCGTAAATTAACCCGTATTTTGCGCGAAAAAGGCGCACAGAATGGTTGTTTGATGGCGGGCAATATCAATATAGCCAATGCTGAAGCGGCACTTAAAGACTTCCCCGGTCTTAAAGGTCTGGATCTTGCCAGAGAAGTCAGTGACAGCAGTGGCTATGAATGGACAGAAGGCAGCTGGGCTCTGGATGAAAAGTGCTGGAATACCGGCACAGAAGAACTTCATGTGGTGGCCTACGATTTTGGCATAAAACGTAATATTTTGCGGATGTTGGTTGATCGTGGTTGCCGGGTTACCGTTGTTCCTGCCGAAACACCCGCGGAAGAAGTTTTAGAGCTAGAGCCGGATGGCGTTTTCCTTTCCAATGGTCCCGGTGATCCCGAGCCTTGCGATTACGCTATCTATGCTATCCAGCAAATTTTGGAAACCAATACTCCGATATTCGGAATTTGCCTAGGGCATCAATTACTCGGACTAGCCAGTGGAGCCGAGAGCCTGAAAATGAAATTCGGCCACCACGGTGCTAATCATCCGGTTCAGGATTTGCTCACCAATGTGGTCATGATAACCAGCCAAAACCACGGCTTTGCGTTGGATGAAGCCAGTCTGCCGGACAACCTTGTTGCCACTCACCGGTCTTTATTTGATGGTTCATTGCAAGGTGTTCAGCGTATCGACAAACCAGCCTTTAGTTTTCAGGGGCATCCCGAGGCCAGTCCTGGGCCGCATGATGTTGCGCCATTGTTTGATCAATTTATCGCACTGATGAAGGAAGACCGCTGAGATGCCAAAAAGAACCGATTTAAAAAGCATCGCGCCGGCCCGATTGTTATTGGCCAGGCCTGTGAGTTTGACTATTCCGGGGTGCAAGCCTGCAGGGCGTTACGGGAAGAGGGTTACCGGGTCATTTTAGTTAACTCCAATCCTGCCACAATTATGACGGATCCTGAAACGGCCGATGCAATATACATCGAGCCCATTGAATGGAAAACTGTGGCTCGGATTATCGAAAAAGAAAAACCAGACGCATTGTTACCCACAATGGGCGGTCAAACAGCGCTGAACTGCGCTCTTGACCTTGACCGCATGGGAGTGCTTTCAAAACATAATGTTGAAATGATCGGGGCCACCAAAGAAGCCATCGATATGGCGGAAGATCGTGATTTATTCAATATTGCAATGGCCGAAATTGGTTTGGAAACCTCTAATTCCTATATGGCCCACAGTATTGAAGAGGCACGCGAGGTACAGCCAAAAGTAGGCTACCCTACCATTATCCGGCCTTCATTCACTATGGGCGGCTCGGGTGGCGGGATAGCCTATAACCGTGAAGAATTTGATGAAATCGTCACGCGCGGCCTAGATCTTTCACCGACATCTGAGGTTTTGGTTGAAGAGTCATTGCTTGGCTGGAAAGAATATGAAATGGAGGTGGTGCGGGATAATAAAGACAACTGCA
>QIKG01000196.1 GCA_003232965.1 Oceanospirillales bacterium | reverse complement strand
GCCAGCGACATTAATCCTGCAGTTACCAGACCAATAGCAGCGCCCTTAAAGTGTGTTGGTACATCAGCCATGGCGACTTTCTCCCGCACTGCTGCAAAAGCGACCAGCACCAAGCCAAAACCAAGGGCAGCGCCGAAGCCATACAGCGCAGACTGGAGCAAGTTATGTTGCTCCTGTACATTCAATAAAGCCACACCCAAAACTGCACAGTTAGTAGTTATCAATGGCAGAAAAATACCTAACACGCGGTACAGTAAGGGGCTGGTTTTGTGCATTATCATTTCGGTTAACTGCACCATCGCGGCAATCACCAGAATGAAACTCAGGGTGGAGAGATAGGTCAGTTCGAAAGGCACCAGCAGCCAGGTATAGATTAGGTAGCTGCTGGCGGATGATAAGGTGAGCACAAAGGCAGTGGCAATGGCCATACCAATAGCGCCCTCGACTTTATTGGACACTCCCATAAATGGGCAGAGGCCAAGAAACCGGACCAGGACAAAGTTGTTGGCAAGTACAGTAGATACCAGGATGAGGAGATATTCTGACATGCCGGTTGCTGGTTCTACTTAATCCGCTGCCCCGGAACGGCACCGCTGTCGGGGCTGAGAATGTAAATTTCTTCTCCACCTGGACCTGCTGCTAGCACCATACCCTCGGAAACACCAAAGCGCATTTTACGGGACTTCAGATTGGCAACCATGACAGTTAGACGACCCACCAGGTCTTCTGGTTTATAAGCGGCTTTGATACCGGCAAATACCTGCCGCTGCTGGTTGCCGATATCCAGTTTTAGGCACAGGAGTTTATCTGCCCCTTCGACTGCTTCGGCACTGAGGATTTTGGCTACTCGCAGATCTACTGCAAGAAAATCATCGATAGTGATTTCATCCGCAAGGGCTTCAATTTCCATGTTTTTGTTGTCACCATTATTTTCTATTTGTGTTTGATTGACAGTATCAGTGGCCTGCAAGTTTTCTTTTGAGGCATCCACCATGGCAGCGACCTTATCAGCCTCGACCCGGGTTAGCAGAGGAGTGAAGGAATTTATCTTATGACTCAGCAGGGGTTCAGAAATAGCCGCCCAGTGATTTACGGGAGTGCCAAGGAATCCGGCTGCGAGTTCAGTGGTCGTCGGAATAACCGGAGCCAGCCAAGTGACTAATACCCGGAACATATTCAAGCCTTGGGTACAAACAGCCTGAACTTCCGCTTCACGCCCATCTTGTTTAATCATCTGCCAGGGTTTGTGCTCATCGATATAACGGTTGGCATGATCGGCCATTGCCATAATTCGCCGAATAGCACTCTGGAAGTTTCGGCTTTCGAAATCAGCCGCGATCTCCTCGCTGGCGGTAATGAATTTGGCATACAGTTGCGGATCTGGAAGGCTTTCGCTCAGCAAACCCTCAAAACGCTTGTTAATAAAGCCCGCGGTGCGACTGGCAATATTTACCACTTTACCGACAAGGTCTGAATTCACCCGCAGGGTAAAGTCTTCCAAATTAAGGTCGATATCCGCCAGGCCGTTACTCAGTTTGGCGGCAAAGTAATAGCGTAGGTAGTCGGGGTTGAGGTGATTTAAATAAGTGCGCGCCTGGATGAAAGTACCCCGGGACTTGGACATTTTAGCCCCATCTACTGTGAGAAATCCGTGCGCATAAACGGCGGTGGGTTTACGCATGCCGGCACCGGAAAGTTCAGCCGGCCAGAACAGTGTATGGAAATACACAATATCTTTGCCGATAAAGTGATAAAGCTCGGTTTTTGAGTCTGCACCCCACCACTCATCAAAATCCAGACCTTCACGGTCACATAGTTCGCGGAAGCTGGAAGCGTAGCCCATTGGAGCATCTACCCAGACATAAAAGTATTTTCCCGGAGCATCCGGGATTTCAAAACCGAAGTAGGGTGCATCTCGGGAGATATCCCAGTCCCGTAGACCGTCTTCGAACCATTCAGCCAGTTTATTGACGACTTCTGGTTGCATCGCGCCGGAATTTAGCCATTCTTTGAGTTCGTCTTCAAATTCAGTCAGCTTGAAGAAATAATGCTCTGATTCTCGTAATACAGGGCGGCTTCCGGAAACCACCGAACGCGGTTCAATTAATTCAGTAGATGCATAATGAGCACCGCAGGACTCACAATTATCGCCGTACTGGTCAGCAGCCCCACACTTAGGGCAAGTGCCACGAATAAAACGGTCGGGCAAAAACATGCCTTCTTCTTCGTCATACAGTTGGGTAATGGTACGGGCAGTGATATAGCCGGCATCTTTTAATCGAGTATAGATGCTTTCGACCATCTCTCGATTGTAGTCACTGTGGGTTGAAGAAAAGTTATCGTAGGAAACCCCAAAATCGGTAAAATCCTGCTGATGTTCGAGATTCATTTTTTCTATCAACTCTTCCGGACTGATACCTTCCTGCTGAGCACGCAACATAATCGGCGTACCATGGGCATCATCCGCCCAAACAAACCAGACTTCATGTCCGCGGCTGCGCTGAAAACGCACCCATATATCGGTCTGGATATACTCGAGCATATGCCCCAAATGGATGGAGCCATTGGCGTAGGGCAGGGCGCTGGTGACTAGAATTTTTCTTTGTTTTGGCATTTTATTTTTGTAAGTTCAGTAATAATTTCTGGTTAAAAACAATCGATACTGAATTATCGCACGGACGACCAGAGGCATAAACCGCTATGCACCTTTAAATCAGTAAATATTTCCACAGCAATTTGGTAAAAATGCAGTAATCCTGATATCGAATCGCTACAATAGCCACCTTAGATGTGTTTTACAGGATGATTATGTCAACCGAACTAGAGCAAAAAATTGAAACAGCGCTTGCAGATCTGCTTGACCCAAACACCGGCAAGAGTCTGCATGACTCGGGTTTTGTTCATAGTGTTACAGATACCGCCGCTGGGCCTGAGCTAAAAATTCGTTTTGCATATCCACTGGATGAGAGTGCTCTGGCCGACTGGCGTACGCGCATAGAAACCGCACTAGCAGGCGATCCGGCATTGGCTGCTGCGAGTATTAGTCTCGACTGGAAAGTTAATGCGCATAAGGTTCAGGGTGAATTAAAACCGCTGGATTCTATCCGTAATATTATTGTTATTGCCTCGGGCAAGGGTGGGGTGGGCAAGTCAACTACGGCGGTTAACCTGGCGGTTGCCCTGCAGCAGCAGGGAGCCAGGGTTGGGATGTTGGATGCAGATATCTATGGCCCCTCATTGCCACGAATGCTTGGGCTGAGCGGCAAGCCTGAAGTCACCGGGGAGAAACAATTTGTCCCCAAGATGGCTTCTGGCATCCCGGTTATGTCGATGGGCTTTCTGATTGATGAGCAAACCCCGATGATTTGGCGCGGACCAATGGTCACATCAGCCTTACAACAGTTGTTAAACGATACCAACTGGAGTGACAATGGCGAACCATTGGATTACCTGATTGTTGATATGCCACCGGGAACGGGAGATATTCAGCTTACCTTATCGCAAAAAATACCGGTTGCAGCAGCAATTATCGTGACTACACCTCAGGATATTGCTCTGCTGGATGCGCGAAAAGGCCTAGAAATGTTTCGTAAGGTGAATGTCCAAGTATTAGGGGTGATCGAAAATATGAGCATACATATATGCGCCAGCTGTGGCCATGAAGAAGCCATATTCGGCAGCGGGGGTGGTGAAAAAATGGCGCAGGCAACTGGCTTGCCACTGATGGGTCAGTTGCCATTGGACCTGAGGATTCGGGAGTTATCAGATATCGGTGCTTGCGTGGTCAGAGATGAGCCTGAAAGTGCAGTAGCTGCAGCCTATACCCGGGCGGCTTTGCGTGCAGTGGGTGAATTGTCCCAGCAGCCACGCAATCGTTCTACGGGCTTGCCTGAATTTATCGTGCAGAGCTGAATTTAAAACTGATGGGAAAAATATATGAGTATTAAATCTGATCGCTGGATCCGCGAAATGTCGAAAAAACAGAACATGATTGAACCCTTCGAGGAGGCTCAGGTGCGCACCGCAAAGGATGGTAGCAAGGTGATTTCTTATGGCGTTTCCAGTTATGGATATGATGTCCGTTGTGCCGATGAGTTTAAAATATTTACCAATATTAACTCTGCCATGGTGGATCCAAAGCATTTCGATGAGCGCAGTTTTGTAGATCTGAAATCAGATGTTTGCATTATTCCACCTAACTCATTTTGTCTTGCACGCACGGTTGAATATTTCCGTATTCCTCGGCAGGTGTTGACTATCTGCTTAGGAAAATCCACCTATGCGCGTTGCGGCATCATTGTTAATGTCACGCCATTGGAGCCGGAATGGGAAGGCCATGTGACCCTGGAATTTTCCAATACAACACCTTTGCCGGCTAAAATTTATGCGAATGAAGGTGTCGCCCAGTTTTTGTTTTTAGAGTCGGATGAGGAATGTGAAGTCTCCTATGCCGATCGCGCAGGTAAATATATGCACCAACGAGGTGTCACCTTGCCCAGCGCTTGATGCTTCGAGATTCGTTATTGCCCGCTTGTTAGCGTGGCGGTGGCTGCTGCGCCAGTCTGGCACGGGTGGCAAAAACCCTGTCGTTTCGGGATGCGACTAATTCGACAATCGTGCCGGGTGCGGTTTGCGTGATTTCCAGCAAGAATTGACGCCAGTTGCTGACAGGCAGGTTGTTGGCGCTGAGTAAAATATCACCCTGGCGCAGACCGGCCAACCAGGCTGGCCCATCGACATTCACCTGTGAGAGTAAAATACCATCGGGTCGGGCTTCTGAGCCATCCACCAAACGCCCGAGCGGCAGAGCGCTGAACTCAGCCCCGAACCAGCCGCGGCGGACATCACCATAGTCAATGATTTGCTCCATGACGGAGGTCACTAGGTCGAATGGAATGGCAAAGCCAATAGATTGAGCACCACTGTTACGCGAAAGTGAGGCGGTATTAATACCAACGATTTCTCCTCTGGCGTTAATTAAGGCACCGCCGCTATTGCCGGTATTAATTGCCGCATCGGTCTGAATAAAGTCTTGAAGCAGCGGACCTCTTATCTGGTCGCGCCCAAGGGCTGAAATGATGCCCTGAGTTACAGTGTGGCTCAATCCCTCGGCATTACCGATCGCTAGCACCACATCACCAACTCGCAAAGACCCAGGCTCGACAGGCGCTGCCACCGGCAAGTCGCCCAAGTCTACTTTGAGGACGGCTAGGTCGGTATCTATATCTTCACCCACGATTGTTGGTACGGCTATACGGCCATCCCACAAGGCCACGCGGATATCTATGCTGTTGCGGATAACATGATAATTGGTGACGATATAGCCATCTTTACTGACAATAACCCCTGAGCCCAGTCCCTGAACTTCCTGGGAGCCCGAACGACGACCGGTAAAGCGCTGCTGCAATGGGGTTAATTGGCGCGAAACTAAAGTTTTTGTATAAATGCTGACTACCGACGGTGCGGCATGATTAACCGCACCGGCATAGCTGACAACCATGCTCTTATCAGCAGCATGTTGATCGATGTGGCTTTCCTCGGGTGCTTGCTCTGGTTGTGGCATTAGTTTCAGAATAACAAAGGCGATGGCCAGCCCGGCAATGACCGATTTTATTAGTAACGATAGTAAGTCTGTCAGTTTTTTCAAAACGAAATTCCCTGGCGCTAATGACTATAAGTCATTAACAGCTACGATAATTGACATATTATATACAGACTGGGTCGAAATCACCTGTTAGAACCCCAATCCCCAGCATTCGTGTTTCTATCTGGGGACTGAGGTAGAGGGAGAGAGCGGTATGTCTCATGAACAAATGCAAGAACATCAAGTATGACCCGTTGCACTGCGCGTGTTCCGTTGGATTAATGGTTTTTGTATCTTTTTGCTATTTTCTCCGGGGTTGATTATGTTGAATAAATCGGGGCTTGGAATCAGCAGTATGGAGGCAAAAAT
>QIKG01000051.1 GCA_003232965.1 Oceanospirillales bacterium | reverse complement strand
CTTTAATCGCCACAGCTGAGCTGCTGCGCAGCGCGGGTTGTCAAATTCCCTGAAGTTTCTCACTCAGGCTGTCGATAGCATATAATACTAATCACCATACGCTTGCGAACTGTAACCTTCGCCAGGCATAGACTCTACATCATTGAATTACACAGTAATTACACAGTATATTACACAGTAATTACACAGAAAATACACAAGGATTATTAAAATGAGCACATTCCCTGATTTAAAAAGAAAGTGATATCGATAATATCATCTGGCTAACTTTTGACCGGCCCGGGGAAAAGGCCAATGTATTATCAACTGCGGTTATTAAAGAGCTGGATACCGCAATTGCTGCTATCGAAACTGAAAACCCTGCAGGCCTTGTATTACGCTCCGGTAAGCATGAATCATTCATTTTCGGCGCAGATGTGAATGAGTTTGATAACACAACCGATCCGGCTGAGGCGGCAGATGGTATCCGCAGCGTACACGCCTTATTTAATCGTATTGAAGCATTGTCGTTTCCTACTGTGGTCTGCATCGAAGGCTTTTGTCTTGGTGGCGGCCTTGAGTTGGCATTGGCTTTCGACTGGCGGATTGCAAAAAACATTGATAAAACCCGGATTGGCTTCCCGGAAATGAACCTTGGTATTTTTCCCGGTTTTGGTGGCGCCGCACGCACTATCCGTAAACTAGGCGGTAAAAACGCCCTACCGTTAATGCTTTCTGCTCGTTTCCTGCGAGCTCCTGCAGCGAAAAAACTGGGTCTTGTCGACCAACTGGTGAGTCCGCAGGTAAGCATAGACTGGGCTGCACGCAAAGCGATTGCACGAAAACTTAAATCTAAAGCGCCTGGGCGCAGTGTTGGTATTCTCAATAGCGGGCCGGTTCGCCGCTGGCTGGCTAAGTTTGTGCGCAAAGAAACGGCGAAAAAAGCCAATCCAAAGCACTACCCTGCCCCGTATAAATTAATTGATCTATTTGAAGAGCATGCTGATGACTACCCAGCCATGCTCGAAGCTGAGGCCGTGGGTGTTGGCAAACTCATCGTCGGGGATACCTCACGCAACCTTCGCCGGGTATTCAAGCTGATGGAACGCTTAAAAGCTGAGGGCAAAAAATCAGATGCAAAAGTCCGCAGGGTACATGTAATCGGCGCTGGCGTTATGGGCGGTGATATTGCCGCTTGGTGTGTATTGCGCGGTTTGGAAGTTACCCTTCAGGACCGAGAAATGAAGTTTATCGAACCGGCAATGAAGCGCGCGGGTAAGTTATTCAGTAAAAAAATCAGGTCTAAAGCTGCGCGTGCGGCAGCCAAAGCCCGTTTGATCGCTGATGTCGATGGCAATGGTATCGCCCGGGCTGATGTGATTATTGAGGCGATATTTGAAAATTTGGAAGCCAAGCAGGAGCTGTTTAAAACAGTAGAAAAACAGGCGCCGAAACACGCCATCCTGGCAACCAACACATCAGCAATCCCACTGGCCGATATCGCCTCAGCATTACGCTCTCCCAAGCGCCTGATTGGCCTGCATTTCTTCAACCCTGTTGCTAAGATGCCATTGCTTGAAGTGGTCTATGACAAAAAAACGGATAAGCCGTTAATCAAGCGAGCTTGTGCTTTTGCCGGACAAATATCCCGATTCCCGCTGCTGGTTAAGAGCAGCCCGGGCTTTTTGGTTAACCGCGTGCTTGCCCCTTATATGAGCAAAGCCATGGAGCTGTATCTATCCGGAATTCCCAAAGAAGCCATTGATAAAGCCGCCACAGACTTCGGCATGCCAATGGGGCCGATAGAGCTGGCAGATACAGTTGGCCTGGATGTAGGCCTTGGTGTGGCCAGCACATTGGGTGGCGATGATGCCGATGGCCAGGTTTCCTTGCTGAAAAAATACATTGCCGCAGGCAAGCTGGGCAAAAAGTCTGGCGAAGGCTTTTATGTTTGGGAAAAAGGTCGGGCGAAAAAGGATTCAGAAGCAATCCGCGGGCACAATTTGAAAAAGCTGGCCGATGAGCTCATGCAACCCTATTTTGATGAGTGCCGTGCCTGTCTGGCTGATGGCATTGTTGCCGACGCCGATATTATTGATGCTGGGATGATTTTCGGTACCGGCTTTGCCCCTTTCCTCGGTGGGCCGCTGCATTATCTCGAATCTCAAGAAAACCAATCTTCAACTAAACAGGAGGCCTCATCATGAGTGAGTATAACTATCGCCGCATCGCTGTCATCGGCGGCAGCCGGATTCCCTTCTGTCGTTCTAATAGTTTTTATGCAGATAATACCAACCTCGAAATGCTGGCCGCCTCGATTCAGGGGGTGGTAGATAAATTCGGTCTTCACGGCATGCAACTTGATGAAGTGGTTGCCGGCGCAGTCACTACTCACTCCAAAGACTGGAACCTAAGCCGTGAAGCCTTGCAGTCTACAGATCTGTCACCGCTAACTCCAGGGATCACCATGTCCATGGCCTGCGGCACCGGCTTGCAAGCAGCGCTTATGTCAGGGGCTAAAATTGCTTCTGGCCAAATAGAATCAGCTATTGTGGGTGGTACCGATACTACTTCAGATGCACCTATTGTATTTTCCCGACGATTTTCACAGCGCCTGATCGCACTCGGTAGAGCAAAAAGTGCGAAAGCTAAACTGCAAGCGTTTAAGGGTTTTTCTCCAGCTGAACTCAGCCCACAGCCACCGGCTAACGGTGAACCACGCACTGGGCTTTCCATGGGACAACACTGTGAACGAATGGCCAAACGCTGGAATATCAACCGCGAAGACCAGGACCGCATGGCGATGGATAGCCACCATAAAGCGGCAGCAGCTTATGACGCAGGTTTTTTTGATGAGCTATTAACCTCGTTTGCTGGGGTGACTAAGGATAATAACTTACGCGCCAATTCAACCATGGACCAACTGGCACAATTACGCGCCGCTTTTGATCGCAGCCCGGGCGGTACATTAACCGCCGGTAACAGCACACCGCTAACCGATGGTGCTTCGGCAGTATTATTGGCTTCAGAAGATTGGGCTGCAAAACACAAGCTTCCCGTACAGGCATTCCTGACCTACGGCCGCACGGCTGCGGTTGATTATGTCGACGATGAAGGCTTGTTAATGGGGCCCACAGTGGCTGTGGCTGAAATGCTGAAAATGGCAAACCTGAAATTACAGGAGTTTGACTTTTATGAGATACATGAGGCCTTTGCCGCCCAAGTACTGTGCACACTAAAAGCCTGGGAATCGGATGATTATTGTCGCAATCGTCTGGGTCTTGAGGCCGCACTTGGCGCAATCGATCCAGGGAAAATCAATGTCAAAGGTAGTTCACTGGCAGTGGGCCATCCTTTTGCCGCAACCGGCGGTCGAATCATTGCAACCCTCGGGCAAATACTCGAGCAGGCGGGTTCAGGCCGTGGCTTAATTTCAATCTGTACAGCCGGCGGCATGGGCGTTAGCGCAATAATGGAGCGTCCCTGAGTGTCTAACAACATCATCCTCAAACCATCGGTGCAGTCCAACTTACGGATAAACCCGGAAGCAGAAGTCGTACATGCCGGTGAGATGGCTACTACATTTTCAGACCCAGGCGATGCAGCTAGTAACGAGAAAATGATTCGCCAGCTTGGAAAGCAGATGCGCCCCCTGCTTTCGCGTCTGCAAGCCAGTCAATCTCATTCGGTATTGCTGGTCTTCCAGGCGCTTGATGCCGCTGGTAAAGACAGCATGATTCGAGCGCTATTTTCAGCTCAGGACCCAGCCATCATTAAAGTTGCTTCGTTCAAGTCACCCAGTAAAATTGAGAGTCGGCATGACTTCCTCTGGCGCACCAATAAACAATTACCGGCGCGTGGGGAAGTTGGCATCTTTAACCGTAGTTACTACGAAGAAGTTTTGGTTGTGCGTGTGCATGAGGGCTTTCTCAGGCCATTGCGATATCAGGCAATTTCCGCCTATGAAAAACACCTTGCCGCCAGTGGCACATTAATTCTAAAATTCTGGTTGAATGTGTCAGTTGAGGAACAGAAAAAGCGCTTTCTATCACGTTTGGATCGACCTAAAAAACGTTGGAAATTTAATCCTACAGATGTCAAAGAAATGGCGTATCGAACAGCCTACGATGAAGCATTCGCTGCTACTTCTACAGATTACGCACCCTGGTTTATGATACCTGCCGATGACAAGCCCCGTGCGCGCATGGAAGTTGGCAAGATCGTTGTTGAAGCGCTACAGGGTATGGGGCTTGAGTATCCGCAGTTAGACCCGAAGATTGCTGCTGAATTATCCACATGGCAGTCTCAACTGCGTGAGTAAGGATTGCCGCAACTAATGGCATCAAAACTATCTCTGTGGTTATTGAAATTGCTCGGCTGGAGTGTCCACGCGGACTATCCGCAAAGCAAGAAGTATGTGATTATCGCTGCACCCCATACTAGCAACTGGGATTTTCCCTTAGGCATCATCGCCCAGTCTGCACTGAACTTAAATATCCAGTGGATCGGCAAGCACACCCTGTTTCGTTGGCCCTATGGCTGGTTTTTCCGAGCTATCGGTGGCACCCCGGTTTATCGCCACGAAAGCCTGAATCTTAGCCAACAATTGGCCGCACGCTTTGCAAGCACCGAGGCGATGGTTTTAGCACTTGCGCCTGAGGGCACGCGTAAAAAAACCGACCACTGGAAAACCGGCTTTTACCATATAGCAACCGCTGCAAATGTTCCTATTGTCATGGGGTATCTTGATTTCGGACGCAAACAGGTTGGTATCGGCAAGTCATTTATGCCGAGTGGGGATATTAACAGTGATTTTGAAATTATCCGAGACTATTACCGAAATATCCGCGGTCGGCACCCACACCAAGAAAGCAACATACAAATACGCCAAACGCACTAAATATTTCTTTATCCGAGGAGTCAGGATATTGATTGGCAATGGACTGGTCGGCCAGAAAGTTGGCAGAAAGTAACATCAGCCCTATTAGCCATAAAAGGATTTTCGCATCCATTGACGCTTTAAAAAGCTTGTTTTCTTAATACCCCAGCAAAGCAATAATACCTTTGGGGTTCCTTAATCCTTTCTAAAAATCAAGGGCAAAGCCAGCAAACGGTCGATACGACTATCGGTCGATGTACGCAGATAGTTTAGCCCAACCTGCTGGGTGTTTAACTTGGCCTGGGGAAGATAGCTAGCGGTGCCGAACAGGTAATCAAACCAGGGCACAACGGTACCGTAGTTGCTATCGGTATAGCGCTGTTCGCTGAGATGGTGCGAATAGTGAAAGCCCGGGGTAACTAGCAACAAGCTCAGTTTTCGATCAAGTTGTTCCGGCAACCGAATATCGGCATGTGAAACCAGTACAACCGCCAGCCGTAAGGCGAAATATAGGTAGGCAACTCCCAGGGGAACCCCTAGCCAGAGAAATAGCGGCAGACTGATAAGCATATACAACATCCCCTCAAAGGGGTGATGGCGATGCGAGGTGGTTACATCTAGCTGAGTATCGTTATGATGGACTGCATGGATTCGCCACAAGAACGGTACCCGGTGCATGGCCCGATGAAACCAGTAAGACAGTAGCTCCAGGAAAACCAGGGTGAGTAAAACCATTAGCCAGGTAGGCAAGGCGTAGCGAGTATACAGAGGTTCAACCGGAGTTAGCCACGCAGCCAGACCCACTACATGGAGGAAGTAGGCAAAATATAGGAAGATAACAAAATTAAGCCATGCCAGTCCGAGGTTATTCAGCCAGCGTAAAACCGATTGTCCTTGGCCGCTAGTCCGGGCGCTAAAGGACTCAACTAGCATGAAAACCAAAATGCCGCCAAAGGTGGCGGCAAACTGTATTTGGGTGAAGTGCTTTTGGATAAAGTCCAAAATTCGCTCTGTGTCTATACAGGCACTAGGTTGGGATCACTCGCCCTCGCCCCCGCCACCAATGCAATCAATCACACAGCTCTCACCTGCGGCAAGTCCTATACCAGCCGCGCATTCTGGTCCCTCAGGAAATGCATTCCCTGTTGGATAAGCGTCGCAAGCCGCTAGATCTGTGGTAACACTTTGGACTTGTAACATAACAGTTGTGGTGTTGTTGAATATGTTGTAGTTGACCCCAGAAAACTGCACATTACCACCAGCGGGGTTATCAAGCGGGATAGGCAAATCCGCCGCCTTGGCCTCACGCACTAGTTCCACTCCCGAATAACTGGCTGTAATCGCCAATGCGATAAACCCTATGGACATCAGTTGCTGGCCATTGGTTTTAATCGACCGGAAGGCGACTACCGCCAGTAGCAGCCCGAGAATAACCAATGTGACACCGCCCAGTGTTGGAATAGCGGTGGGTGCTAAAGCGTTGGCTCCGTAGATTAGTTGGCCACCAGGAATACCAGCAAATGCAGCAGGACTGAATCCCGCTAGCAGCAGTAATAACCATTTTCTTGTTGTGTTCATTTTTCAACTCTCTCTTTATAGTGTGAGTAATTCCGTTTTCGTTGGATGTAGGATAAATAGAAGCAGAATTGTTATTTTATAATACTTGCACCAAACGCTCGTCGGATAAAGCAAGCTCTCTTCTGTAGTTTCAGTTTACCCAATCGGGTTAAGCTAAGCAACATCTCTTCTGTAATTTGTTAGTAGCACATAATACGTCCGATTTTACACACAACGAGAAAACAGGTGATGAAACGGACAGAATGTCTACAGGAGGCCCAGGTTTTAGGGTCTGTGAGCGCACATTCTGAGGATATGTTGACCGCTATGAAGATGAAGAATTGGCCGGTTTAATAGATAAGCAACTGTAGGGGCATCCCACCGTCAGCGATTCCCGCGAAGGTTAGCCCATACTGCCATTCGGGCCTATCCCCAATTCTACTGCAGTAGCTTACTTAGCAGGCATAAATTCAGATGAGCATTATTCAAACTCCATTTGCTCAAACACTCTACCCGCATTTTTTGCTGCTAACTGCTTAAATGTATGCAAATGTGAAAATTGAGATTGGTCTAGTTCATAGGCTGCTTGTAGGTCTTCACCGTCCTCGAGCAAGTCGCTAACTGCAGCCCGAAGAAATCGCAGGTAATCGCGGGTATAACGCCTGACTTGAGCCATATTGGTTGGGTGGCCATGACCGGGGATCACATACAGTGCATCCAGTGCTTCAAACCTTTCCCAACTCTCTAGCCACGCTACAGTATCTGTGTAGGGGAAAACCGGCAACAGCCGTTCGTGGAAAGCCATGTCCCCGGAGATTACTAGCCTTTGCGCGGGCAGCCAAAGCACGATATCGCCCCGCGAATGCGCGAGACCCAACCAGTGTGCTTCAATTCGCAACCCGCCTAATTCAAGCACTTTTGAATCGCTAAAGGTTTCGGTTGGCAATACCACACGGGTATCCTTGCCTTGTTCTTTATTGATGCGCAGCGTGCTTTGCAATGCCGTAGCTCCGGACTTTCTGAATGCTTCTGCTGCTGTTGTATGCGCGATAATAGTAGCGCCCTGCTCTTTCCAGTAGCCATTTCCTAGCATGGCGTGTCCCTGTGCATTCTCCACAAACACATACCTAACCGGTTGCTCGGTAATTTTTCGAATTTCATCATGCAACGCTTTTGCCAGCAGGTATGTAGCCCCGGAATTCATCACTACCACGCCATCGGTGGTTACAATAAATGAGAGGTTATTATTGTGCCCGGCATTGGCGTAGTTTGGTGCTGAAGTGGCGCCGATTGCTGACCAAACATGCGGTATGACTTCCACAGGCTTTGAATACAGCAAGGAGCCAGGGTATTGATCAGCAATGGACTGGTCGGCCAGAAGATTGGCAGAAAACAACATCAGCCCTGCTAGCCAGTGAATGTGTTGCCGTTTCAGCTGATGTTTTATTAGGCTTGGTTTTTTAATAAGCAATTCAATTCGCAGCGTTATGCTGATTAGAAAAGTTCACACTGATGCCGGCAGCCTCAGCCGTATTCAGGATCAAAGTTGCCACCGTCATCGGGCCCACACCACCCGGCACCGGACTAATCCATGCAGCTTTTTTACTGGCAACTTCAAAATCGACATCTCCGCAAAGACTACCGTCCGGCTGGCGGTTGATACCAACATCAACAACAATCGCGCCCGGCTTAATCCATTCAGCGTTAACAATACCGGGCTTACCTACTGCGACTACAAGTAATTGCGCATTGCCTACATGTTGTTGGAGATTACGGGTGAAACGATGCGCTACAGTTATCGTCGCTCCTTTATGAAGCAACTCAAGACACAATGGTCTGCCGACAATATTGGAAGCCCCTACAACGGTTGCATCTAGACCCTTGGTATCGATGCCATAATAATCCAGCAAAGTCACAATACCCCTCGGAGTACATGGCCTGAGACCAGGTTGGCGCAAGGCCAGCGAACCCACATTGGCGATGTGAAAGCCATCAACATCCTTATACCGGGAAACACTATTGGTAACCGCAACCTCATTGATATGCTCCGGCAGTGGTAATTGCACCAAAATACCGCTGACCAAAGGGTCTTTGTTTAACTGGCCGATAAGTATCAGTAATTCCGCCTCGGTGGTTGTCACCGGCAGGTCATAGTCTCTGGCCGTTATCCCCGCACGCGCACAAGCAAGACGTTTATTGCGCACATAGATTTTTGAGGCAGGGTCGGCACCTACCAAAACCACCGCCAATGAAGGCGCTGCTCTACCCGCTTGCAAGTGTTTATCAATACTGAGCTTTACTGTATCGATCAGTTCAATACTGACTTTTTTTCCGTCTAGAATCTGTGCTGCCATGGTTTTTCCAGAATCGTTAATTCAGTAGCTATATTTTACCGCAAGCTGAGGTATTACTGTAATGCTTGTGCTCTAAGCAGCGCTGAATATTAGTGTTTTTATCAAAATTGCTTTATGATTAGTTGATAAAGGGAATATCTATAGTTGCATGGATGCCGGATCTGTTGTTTTACATCAGAGGTTTGCATGGATATTTACGAACACAACTTCATCACCTTACAAGGTGCTAGCATGCCGCTGAATCGTTTTCAGGGGCAGCCGATACTTGTGGTCAATACGGCCACCCGCTCCCGCTACGCCCACCAGTTTACTCAGATGGAAAAGATCTGGCAGGATTATCATAATTCCGGACTGGTTGTTCTGGCAATACCAAGCAATGATTTCGCCGATAAAGAACCTGGCGAGGATGATATCATCGAGAGCTTCCTTGAGGAACCTCTGATCTATTCATGAATGAGCATATTGAGCCTATAATCCCCAATAGCCGCGTTGGTAAACACTGGCAATAGCGCAATAGCGTTGCTATTACAAGCACTTACCGCCTTGCTCTTGGATATTATAAATCTCAATCTGCTTCACTCAGAATAAATCAGAGGCTCCTTGAACAACAATACTAGGTGAATTTTCCAGTTTCTCGTAAAGAACATGTTTGCGGGCGCGCGGCACACCCTCTATATCGACGGATTGCTGAAGAAATGGGCAATGATTATCTGCCGCGCTGGAATTTCTTTAAAATACTGTTTGATTCTAGGGGTGAATTTGTGCGTACATGGCCATCGGCTGTAGACCCAACCGACCAGGCAATTACCCACGCCATCGAGTTAAACCTGCAAAGCTGGGTGCTATAACGCGCTTAATTCTCGGCAGCGGCAATCAGGGTCAGGCAGCAAACAAATTTCCTTGAAACTTGCCTCAAGCGCATCGTAGCTAAGCAACCTACCTGCTAGCGGCGCGCCAATTTTTAGTAATATTTTGAGTGCCTCGGTCGCCTGCAATGTACCGATAACACCAGGCAGCACACCCAGCACACCGGCTTCGCTACAAGTTGGCGGCTGGGTGTTTTCAGAATCTTTAAACAAGCAGCGATAACAGGCCGACAAACCCGCATCGCTGGTCGGGTAATTAAACACTGACACTTGGCCCTGAAAACGAAATATCGCGCCATAAATTAACGGCAAACCGGCCCGTAGACAGGCATCGTTAATGCAGTAACGGGTTTCTAGATTATCCGAACCATCAATTACCAGATCGTAGGCTGAAACAATCGCATCAGCATTTTCAGAAGTTAAGCGTTGAGCATGGGTGGTAACCTGAATACCGGGA
Organism: Oceanospirillales bacterium; assembly: GCA_003232965.1. Taxonomy (GTDB): domain Bacteria; phylum Pseudomonadota; class Gammaproteobacteria; order Xanthomonadales; family SZUA-36; genus SZUA-51. Next base: position 5,150 of record QIKG01000051.1, on the reverse strand, counting down.
TTTATACCGTGAATACGGCTTCGAGCCGACTCTGTTTTCGGCATTCCTACAGACGCCTCATCATGTAGAATTTGGCGCTGTAAATTGGAACGCTCGACAACATCATTGTCGATGATACCCAAAGTTCCCACACCGGCTGAGGCAAGATATAAAGCCACCGGAGAGCCCAACCCTCCGGCACCAAGTATCAACACTTTGGAAGCCAGCAGTTGCGCTTGGCCCAGCTCACCGATTTCCGGTATCAGCAAGTGTCGCGAATAGCGAATCCGCGCCTCATCATCCAATTCAACTGGTGCACTCCAGGGCAAACCTGCTGCTTTCCAGGCGCTAAAACCGCCTTCAATACTGACAACATTGGTATAGCCTAATCGCCGTAAGTCGTCAGCTGCGAATAATGAACACATGCCACTATCACAAAGCATCATTACTAGCTGAAAAGGATCAGGTAAGCTAGTTTCGACAACAAGCTCAAGAAAACTACGCGACAACTGCAAGGCATTATCGGGGCTGCCCTGTTGCCTACTCATGGGTTCACGCACATCAAGAAGGCTGGCTCCCGACTGCATTTTTTCAAACGCCGCTTGCGGAGAGATTTGAGAAATTTCCCGGCGTAATTTTTCCAGGCGTTGTTGCTTCAGACTCATCGGTTGGATTTATTGATTCTTTTATTAACCTTGGATTTCTTTTGCTTTTTGGTAGGTATCCACTGGTCTTCTTTTGATTTCTTGCTTTTGAAGGGATTGTCGCCTTCTCTGAACCCGATCCAGACAGGGGTTCCCCTGAGTTTGAATGCTGTGCGAATTTTATTCGAAATATAACGGCGGTAGTCAGTGGAAATTGTATTTACTCGGCGCCCGTGAATAATGATGCGTGGGGGGAACTTGCCACCACTGTGAGCCATTCGTAATTTGGCGGTGCGACCTTGTTTCATAGCCGGCTGATGGGCCTCCCATGCGGCTCGGACAACTTCAGTTAAACGGGTGGTGGACATGTTCTGTGCTGCTGAGTCCCAGGCTTCGTTGACGGCATTCATTAATTCCCGTAGTCCACTTCCATGCAAGGCGGAAAGTGTAATCCGACGGGCGAACTCAGCATAAGTTAGCCTGCGGTCTAGCTCAGATTTTAAGCGATGGCGCTGTTCGGAATCAATCATATCCCATTTGTTTATGGCAATAACCAGACCACGACCATGATTCAAAACATGTCCCAAAAGCGTGGCATCCTGATCGGTCATTCCATCTTCCGCATCTATCATCAAAACAATAACTTGGGATTTTTCGATGGCCTGTAAAGCCTTCACCACACTGAACTTTTCAACTGCCTCAGTTATGTTTTTGCGTCGCCTGACACCGGCAGTATCAAGAATTTTATACTGCCGACCATCCCGTTCGAGCTCAACTTCGATGGTATCGCGAGTGGTGCCTGGCATGTCGAAAGTTAATACCCGTTCTTCACCCAGCAAGCGGTTAACCAGTGTGGATTTGCCGACATTCGGTCGCCCCAGTACAGCTAGGCGAACTATGTCGTCATCAATTTCATCGAAGTCTTCAGGCTCATCCCAAGGTGATAGCAATTCAAATATATTCGACATCATGGTTTCAAGGCCAGTCCGATGAGCAGCCGATAGACCACAGGGTTCACCGAGGGCGAGCATATAAAAATCAGGCACTGAAATTTCAGTATCAGTGCCGTCGGTTTTATTGACGACCAGCTGCACCGGCTTGCCATGTTGGCGCAGCATTCGGGTGATTTCTTCATCTGCAGCAGTGACACCATCACGGGCCGAGACGACAAACATAATCACATCAGCCTCTTCAATAGCCAGATGTACTTGTTGCGCTGTGAGGTAGTCGATACCTTCGGCCTGATCGACCAAACCACCGGTATCTACCAGCATATAACGACTATCGCCAAATTCACCAGTACCGTATTGCCGGTCGCGGGTTACTCCGGGCATATCTGCAACCAGCGCATCACGGGTTCGTGTTAGGGCATTAAATATGGTGGATTTACCAACATTCGGTCGACCCACGATTGTGATTACAGGCAGCATTTTGAGGGAGTTTCCGGTTAATTACAGGGGGTTATTATAAAGCATCTGGGCAGAAACAAATAAAGAGGCGATTGCCTCTTTATTTGTGAATTATTTCGGCAGCTGAACTAAATCGCAGGGCCGGCTCTATAGGCGCTTAAGTCACCATTGTTAGCAAATACATACAGGGTCGTGCCAATCACCAATGGGGGTGATGCGAAACCACCCTTAGCCACTTTGTTACGGGCTACCAGCTCACCTGTTTCCACCTTAAACCAGTGCAGATAACCTTCCATATCGCCAACAACTACAAAACTGTCATAAAATGCCGGCAATGTCAGTTGACGGTTTTCAAGCATTTCTAGTTTCCAGTCCTCGGCGCCGTTGCGGCGATCTAGCATCCACAGATGACCGAGAGAATCACTGACTGCCAGATGAGTACGGTCTACAGCAATACCCGAGGATGTGCCAATATCTTTAAACCACAATAAACGCCCACTTTCGGAGGCAAGTGCCCCCATCCGATTTTTATAGCTGGCGACATAAATATCTGTAGCCACCATGGCAATATTGCCATCAATGTCTACCAGTCTATCCAGTTCTGAGCGACCTTCTGCAGCCGCAATTTGTGTTGTCCAGCCAACTGCACCGTCTGCAACCCTTATAGCTATTAGTTCGCCACTGTCATAACCAACATAGACGATGCCAGCACGAACGACCGGGGTGCTATTTCCTCGTATTGTTAGCAGTGGAACACTACTGTCATAGACCCAGACCCGGTCTCCCGTGTCAGCATCCAACCCAAATACACGCCCATCCAGGCATCTAACGATAACAATGCCATCGTGCAGAACCGGCATAGCCAAAATCTCGGAAGACACTCGCGCATTCCAACGAAAACTACCGTCTTCATTGCTATAGGCATAAACCTCAGCTTCTAGCGTACCCAGAAACAAAAAATCATTGGCAATTGCAGGTCCAGCAGAAACCGGTAACTCGGTTTCTATTTCCCATAATTTTTTACCATTTTCGGCATCAACAGCAATCACCCGTCCGCGATGATCACTCGCAAATACCCGCCCATTATCATAGGCCGGCTTGAGGTTCAGGCCTTTTAGGGAATTGCCTTTACCAATATTGGTGCTCCAAATCTTTTTAAGCTTCAGACTGGCATCAAAATCGACCAGCTCTGCCGGCTCACCGGGCTTCGCTTTAGAGAACCAGGAACAACCGGATACTGAGATCAATAGACCGGCTAATAAAAATGTCAGCGCAAAGCGCTTCATGAGTCTTCCGTTACTGCAACGATACTAACCGGGTTGTCCCGCTTTAACTCCAGCATATGCCGATCGCCGGTACCCGCTTCCATTGAGTCAAGCGCCTTTTGATAGGCTTCGCGAGCGCCATCGGCATCACCTCTAGTGGCCAACAAGTCACCACGAACCTCCGAAAACCTGCTCGCAAATGCCTCATTATTATCGTATTTATCAAGAATCACTTCAGCTGCAACTGAGTCGCCATTCTGTAATAACAGTCGAGCCAGGCGTTCGGCTGCAATAAACTGGATGAATTCGGTTGATTTCGCCCTTGTGTCGAGTATGTCACGGTAGATGGTTTCGGCGAGGTCCGGCTGACCCTGCTGTAATCGGGCACGGGCAATCATTAACTGTGCCATTGGCAGATAAGTGCTTTTGGGATATTCAACGCGGATGGTTTCAAAATGCGTAAATGCCTGATCAAACCTTTCATCATCTAGTGTTAGAGCAAGATTCTGAAATTCAGCTGCTACCTGTGCTTGTGAATCTTGTTCCGCGTTTTGCCAAAATTTCCAGCCGTACAGACCGCTAATTGCAAGCACAATGCCCATAACGACAGCTGAACCGTTTTCCTTGATCCAGTCGCGTACGCGTTCGCTTTGTTCATGATCGTCGTAAATTTCAACCATTTGTGAATAACCTTTATTGAATAGTAATTTTTAAGCGCCCAATTGTACCAGAGCCACTGCCTGTTTGTGTTATTCCAATGTTAGTTTGCAGAAAATAATATGCGCCGGGCGAAGAAAGTACGGAACCTTTCAGGAAAAGTGCGATTGCAACCATGCAGTCAGTTCAGCAATCGGTATATTAAGCTGCTGCCCCTGCCCGCGTAACGGTTTAATAGTGACTGTTGATGTCTGCAACTCTGATTCTGCCAAAACCAGAGCATAATCAGCACCGGAGCGATCGGCGCGTTTGAATTGAGACTTAAAGCTGCCAGCACCCATATTACTTTGCAGGCGTAATTCAGGGATTTGGCTGCGTACTTGTTCCGCAAGCTTTAAGCCTGACAGTTCGCTACCCTGCCCTTGTAACACAATGTAGATATCTGCGCTGCTTGCGGGTTTTTGGTCTTGTAGTTTTAACAGCTCAACCAGGCGTTCCTCACCCATTGCGAAACCAATTCCCGGCCACGGCTTACCACCGCGCTGCTCTACCAAGCCGTCGTAACGGCCACCTGCACAAACCGTGCCCTGGGCGCCGAGTTCGTCAGTAATCCACTCGAAAACCGTCTGCGAATAATAATCTAGTCCACGCACAAGGTAGGGGTTAAGCGTGTAGGAGACCCCCAAAGAATCGAGAGTTTCCAGTAGAGTGTCCATATATAACAAGGACTCGGGACCGAAACAGTCCTTTAACTTAGGTGCGTCTATTAGTAGTTCCTGAGTTTTTGGATTTTTGCTGTCTAAGATCCGCAAGGGGTTTCGTGTGAGTCTTCGCTGTGAATCCTCATCAAGCTGGTCAACCCTAGACTGTAAGTAGCCAACCAGTTTTTCGCGGTAATTAGCGCGCTCTTCGCTGCTACCTAGAGAGTTAATTTCAAGCCGCAGGTCCTTTAAACCCAGTGCTTGCCATAATCTTTGGCCCATAAGGATCATTTCAGCATCAATATCCGGCCCAGCCATACCAAATGCCTCGATACCAATTTGATGGAATTGCCGGGTACGCCCCCGTTGCGGGCGTTCGCGCCGGAACATCGCGCCTCGATACCATAGCCTTTGCGGTTGGCCGTATAACAAGCCATTTTCAATTGCGGCACGAACAACTCCGGCTGTGCCTTCAGGCCTGAGTGCAATATGTTC
>QIKG01000090.1 GCA_003232965.1 Oceanospirillales bacterium | reverse complement strand
ACCTCAGACTCTGGATATTTAATCGCTATGGCTACCCAACAGTTTTACGGCACAGGCCGTCGCAAATCATCAACCGCCCGTGTTTTCATGAAAAAAGGCGGAGGCGAGATTACTGTCAACCAACAACCACTGGATGAGTATTTTGGGCGTGAAACCTCACGCATGGTTGTTCGTCAGCCACTTGAGTTAGTGGAAATGACGGAAAAATTTGATTTCAATGTTACCGTTAAAGGCGGTGGCATGACAGGTCAAGCTGGTGCCATCCGTTTGGGTGTGACCCGTGCATTAATGGAATATGACGAAAGCCTGCGTGGTGATTTACGCAAAGCCGGTTTTGTAACCCGCGACTCGCGTAAAGTTGAGCGCAAGAAAGTTGGTCTGCACAAAGCGCGCAAAGCTACACAATACTCCAAGCGTTAAGAGCTTTACTTACGACTTTCCCAGTGAAAGTCAGAAAGCTGAGGATACTGGGGGATCGTATAGTGGTAGTACTACGGACTCTGACTCCGTCAGCGGGGGTTCAAGTCCCTCTCCCCCAGCCATAAACAAAAAGCTGCCTCCGGGCAGCTTTTTTTTGTTTTGGTAGGGTGGGCATTTATGCCCACGCCGCATGGGTCACAAATACTCGGAAAAAGATTCGGCTTGGTTGGCTTTTTACGCGTGGGCATAAATGCCCACCCTACGGCGGGTGGTTTTTTCCCCGGAATGGTTTTACGCAAGGGTCACAAACACTCAGAAAAAGATTCGGCTTGGATGGTTTTACGCAAGGGTCACAAATACTCGGAAAAAGATTCGGCTTGGATGGTTTTACGCGTGGGCATAAATGCCCACCCTACGCCGGGTAGTTGCGTTTCCGTTGTTTTAGAAACCGTATTTGGCGGAGAACTGAAGCCTGGTGAGGTCGCCGTTTAATCCACTTTCAATTTCACGGGCTGCAATCATCAGTTCAAGCCCAAAATCCATTTTGGGAAGCGGGCTGTAAATCAAATTGATATGTGCACTTGAAGCTTTCGAGGTAACACTGAAGCCAGTTAATGCGGTGTTATTGTCTACACTGGAATAGCCAAGTGTGAAGTTGCTGCGCCAGTGATTATTCCAAAAATGTCTGTAAGAGCCGAACATCCCGTAAGAATCAATCGCCCCAAGCTTGCCATTAGCATCAAGCACTGAACTGTTTACAAGGTTCAATCCAAAGTAACGACCCATACCAGACCCTACCGTAGCCATCCAGCGGAAATCATTTTTATCTCCGACTTTCATTTTTCCCGACAAGCTGAGTCCATAACCCATAATGGAATCGTCAATTCCTGCGGCTTGATTTTCATAAGCTAGTTGCCTGAGTGCCACGGCTCGAGATAAAATTGTTTTATTATGTTTAATGCTGACCATAATGGTCTCTCCCGAAATTGTTAATATGTACTACTGACTGAAGGATGATGAATAAAATTGGGTTGTGAGTGTATTAGATTTTGGTTTAATAGGTTTGTAGAAGTGCCCAGAATAAGGGCTTTCAGACTAAGGTCGAATGCACGGCAAGTAGGCAACAAGCGACACTACATATATTAACTTATTACTTAGGTGGAAGAACATGGGAAAAATCTATCCAGTTACCAGCCAATGGCAAAAGAATGCCTGGATTAACAGTGACAAGTATGAAATAAAATACCGCCAGTCTATTGAAGATAATGAAGGTTTTTGGGCTGAGGCTGCCAGTCGTATTGACTGGATCACACCATTTACTAAAGTAAAGGATGTTTCATTTAACCAAGATGACCTGCATATTCGCTGGTATGAAGACGGTAGTTTAAATGTTTGTGCAAATTGCATCGATCGTCATCTGGCCGATAAAGCTGACCAGGTAGCGATTATCTGGGAAGGCGATGACCCTGCCATTGATAAACACATTACGTATTCGCAGTTACATGAATCTGTGTGTAAATTCGCCAATGTGCTCAAAGCCCGGGGTGTGCTTAAAGGAGACCGGGTGACCCTGTATATGCCGATGGTGCCGGAAGCGGCGATTGCAATGCTTGCCTGTGCCCGCATTGGTGCCGTTCACTCGGTGGTATTTGGGGGTTTTTCACCGGAAGCGCTGGCAGGGCGGATTATCGATTGCCAATCAAAAATTGTGATAACTGCAGATGAAGGTCGTCGCGGTGGTAAAACCATTCCACTGAAGGCCAATGTTGATGCCGCTGCTAAACTTGACGGTGTTACAGAAATTATTGAAACCGTGTTGGTGGTGCGAAATACCGGCGCTGATGTGGCCTGGAACAATGATACTGATATCTGGTTGCATGAAGCAGAGTCCGGGGTGAGTGCTGATTGCCCGGTAGAGGAAATGAATGCCGAAGACCCGCTGTTTATTCTCTATACCTCGGGTTCAACCGGTACGCCAAAGGGTGTTTTGCATACCACCGGTGGTTATCTGGTGTATGCATCGATGACCCATGAATATGTGTTTGATTATCATCCTGGTGATATTTACTGGTGTACTGCCGATGTAGGTTGGGTCACAGGGCATAGTTATATCGTTTACGGCCCGCTGGCCAACGGCGCCACCACGCTGATGTTTGAAGGCGTACCTAATTATCCGGATAGCAGTCGATTCTGGCAGGTCATCGATAAACATCAGGTCAATATTTGTTATACCGCGCCTACTGCTATCCGCGCGTTAATGCGCGAGGGTGATGAGCCGGTGAAAAAAACTTCCCGCGCTTCCCTGCGCTTACTGGGTAGTGTCGGCGAACCGATCAATCCGGAGGCCTGGGAATGGTATTACCATGTTGTCGGGGAACAACGCTGTCCGATTGTAGACACCTGGTGGCAAACAGAGACCGGCGGCATCATGATTACTCCATTGCCGGGTGCCACGGCACTAAAACCTGGTTCTGCCAGCAAGCCATTTTTTGGTGTTCAGTTAGCGCTAGTTGATGGTGATGGTAAATTCCTTGAAGGCGCCGCTGAGGGTAATCTAATTCTTACCGACAGTTGGCCGGGGCAAATGCGCGGTCTGTATGGCAACCCTGAACGGTTTAAGGAGGCATATTTTTCTACCTACCCTGGCTATTATTTTACAGGTGATGGCTGTAAACGGGATGAAGACGGCTATTACTGGATTACCGGGCGGGTTGATGATGTGTTAAATATTTCCGGGCACCGTATGGGTACTGCAGAAATAGAAAGTGCAATGGTCGCGCACCCGGCGGTCTCAGAAGCCGCAGTGGTCGGCTATCCGCACGACATCAAAGGCCAGGGTATTTATGTTTATGTTACAACCATTGCCGGGATTGAACCCTCGGATGCACTCAAAGTTGAATTACGACAATCCGTGCGCAACGAAATCGGGCCTATTGCCACACCTGATTTGATTCAATTTACCCCGGCCTTGCCAAAGACACGATCTGGTAAGATTATGCGTAGAATACTGCGTAAGATTGCTGCTAATGATTATGGCAGTCTGGGTGATACCTCCACGCTGGCAGAGCCCGGTGTGGTTGATAGCTTGATTGATGAGCGGATGAATCGCTAGGATGAATTCTAGGGTGTGTTGTTAGTGGTTTAGGCACAGTGTACATTCATATTTGAATATGAATTATTAGGCGCAATAGGAATTCTATGATTATTAACGACTCAAGCCGTTTGTCTTATGCCGTTATGACAGCCGATGATGCTGAGCTGCTGTTTCAGCTAGATCAGGATCCGGAAGTTATGCATTATATTAATGGCGGTAAAGCAACCAGCCGGAAGGATATTGAAGAGATATTTCTACCGCGTCTGCAAGCTTATACCAAGTTGAGCCGAGGCTGGGGCTTGTGGAAAACCCTGCGCAAGCAAGAGCAAAGCTTTATTGGTTGGATATTGGTTCGACCGGTAGATTATTTTAGTGATAAGCCCGATTATGACAATTTGGAGCTGGGCTGGCGTTTTTGCAGAGAAAGCTGGGGTAAGGGTTATGCCACCGAAGCTGCATTGCATATCATGCAGGCCTTGTCAGCTGCGGGCAATGGCCGGCGGTTTTCGGCTATTGCTGTGGAAGGTAATCTCGCTTCTATCAAAATCATGCACAAGCTGGGGATGAAATATGTCAAAACATATACTCATAAAGACCCGCTGGGCGATGAAGAAGTGGTTTATTATCAGGTAGACATTTAGCAATACTTAGAAGTATTGTTGTTATAGGAATCTGAGCTGGCTGTACAGGCTTTAGGGCGGACCATTAAGTCGGTATTTATGATGAAATAGCATGACTTTATGCTGGGGTTTCAGCCCTTCTTGCGGAATAAATATTATTGGCTTATCTATAATAAAATCGGTTATAATGGCGGGCTATTTTCGGCATTTATTAATCTTAATCGAGCAAAATCATGACAGACTTAAGCCTATACAGAAATATTGGTATTTTCGCCCATGTAGACGCGGGTAAAACTACAACGACTGAAAGAATTCTCAAACTGACCGGTAAAATTCATAAAACCGGTGAAGTGCATGATGGCGCGGCGACTACTGATTTCATGGAACAAGAGCAAGAACGCGGCATTACCATTCAGTCTGCGGCTACTACCTGTTACTGGGATGATCACCGTTTTAATATCATCGATACCCCGGGCCATGTTGACTTCACTATCGAAGTTTATCGTTCGCTTAAAGTATTAGATGGCGGTGTTGGCGTATTCTGTGGTTCAGGTGGTGTTGAACCTCAGTCAGAAACCAACTGGCGCTATGCAAATGAATCAAAAGTAGCACGGATTATTTTTGTTAATAAACTCGATCGCATCGGCGCAGACTTTCTGCGGGTTGTTAATCAGGTAGAAAAAGTACTAGCTGCTAGGCCTCTGGTTATGGTGCTGCCTATCGGTACTGAAGACGAATTTGTCGGTATGGTTGACCTGCTGACGCGTAAAGCTTATGTCTGGGACGATAGCGGCGAACCGGAAAACTTCGATATTGTTGATGTGCCTGCTGATATGGTTGATCTGGTTGAAGAATACCGGGTCAAGCTCATCGAAACAGCGGTAGAGCAAGATGACGATATCATGATGGCTTATATGGAAGAAGAAGAGCCTTCCATTGAAGACCTTAAAAAATGTATTCGTAAAGGCACTATTGCCCTGGATTTCTTCCCGACTTATTGTGGTTCTGCCTTTAAGAACAAAGGTGTACAGTTAATTCTGAATGCGGTTGTAGATTACCTGCCGAGTCCGACGGAAGTTCCTCCGCAGCCATTGACCGATGAAGAGGGTAACGAAAACGGCGAGTTTGCCATCGTTTCTATCGAAGAATCGTTCAAAGCCCTAGCATTCAAAATCATGGATGATCGCTTTGGCGCGTTGACCTTTGTGCGTATTTATTCTGGCACGCTGAATAAAGGCGATACCATTCTTAATTCCTACACGGGTAAAACCGAACGCGTTGGTCGAATGGTTGAAATGCATGCGGACGATCGCAATGAGCTCGATTCAGCCCAGGCAGGTGATATTATTGCTATCGTTGGCATGAAAAATGTTCAAACAGGCCATACCTTATGCGATCCAAAGCACCCGGTTACCCTGGAGCCAATGGTTTTCCCTGATCCGGTAATCTCTATTGCAGTATCACCTAAAGATAAAGGTGGTTCACAGAAGATGGGCGTTGCAATTGGTAAAATGATTGCTGAAGATCCATCATTCCGGGTTGAAACCGATATCGATTCCGGTGAGACTATTCTTAAAGGAATGGGCGAGCTGCACTTGGATATTAAGGTTGATATTCTCAAGCGGACTTACGGTGTGGAACTGGAAGTTGGTCAGCCTCAGGTTGCCTATCGCGAGACCATTACCAAAGAAATCGACGACAGCTACACCCATAAGAAACAATCGGGTGGTTCAGGTCAGTTCGGTAAGATCGATTATCGTATCAAGCCTGGCGAAACCGGAACGGGCTTTATATTCAGTTCTAGCGTAACCGGTGGTAATGTACCTAA
>QIKG01000005.1 GCA_003232965.1 Oceanospirillales bacterium | reverse complement strand
CAAACTATGAAAAAGTGCTAGAATTTCAGTAGAATCACCTTTGCCATTATCTGGCCTTAAGCTAACCGTCCACCTGTAGTTCGTTGGTCTATACGGAAGAAAAGGAATTCTATAAAGTTTGTCCCAAACTGCGACCGCCAATACGCATTTTACCAAGAGGTATTATATGAAAGCTTATTTATTGCTGCTTGTAAGCGCCGTTTTTCTTATGGCGTGTGAGCCTTCCCCCGAACCTGTTGAGAAATTGGAACCGGATGCAAAAGACCTCAGCACCCCTAATGATGACTCAACTCTTATGCAACAACCCATACAACAACCTATACCCGAAAAACGCCCCCATAAGATGACCTTACACGGCCATACTCGCACGGATGAGTATTTCTGGTTGCGAGATGACACCCGCAAAGATCCGCAAGTTCTGGCCTACCTTGAAGAAGAAAATGCCTACTTCGAAAAGGTCATGAAGCCAGTAGCAGGCTTGCAAGAAACCTTGTTTGAAGAAATGACGGCGCGCCTCGATCCGGACGAATCCAGTGTGCCTTACCTAAAGGCTGGTTACTGGTATTACTCTCGGTATGAACCGGGCAAGGAATACGCAATCCATGCCCGCCGTAAAGGCAACATGGAAACAACAGAAGAAATACTGGTTGATGGTAACCAGCGAGCCGAAGGGCATGAGTTTTACCGAATGGGTGGAATAGAGGTCAGTGATGACCAGCGTTATGTGGCTATCGCCGAGGATACGACCGGGCGACGGATTAATGAAATTCGCATACTCGACACGAAAAAAGGTGAGTTTTTACCGGATCTAATTGTAAATGCTAATAGTGCACTTGCTTGGTCGGCCGATGGTCAGTACTTGTTCTACATCAACAAAAACCTCGAAACCCTGCTGGGTTATCAGTTACTGCGCCACAAGCTGGGCACCGATAGCAGCGAAGATGTATTGGTTTATGAAGAAACCGACAACACCTATTACAATGGCTTAACTCGCACCCGTTCAGGTGAATTTATCACGCTGGTACACATGAACACGGATACAACAGAGTTCCAGTTACTGGCAGCTGATGACCCACTGGGCACTTTCAAACCATTCCTGCCACGCGAAGTTGGTCATGAGTATCACATTGATCATGCCGATGGCCGCTTCTTTATCCGGACTAACTGGAATGCAGAAAACTTCCGAGTGATGAGCGTCAAACTGGAGGATTCTGCCGATAAGTCAAAATGGAAAGAGCTGATGCCGAACCGTAAAGATGCAATGGTAAGCAGCATTCAGGCGTTCGAAAAATGGTTGCTGGTCGGTGAGCGCAAGGATGGCCTGCGCAAGGTTCGGGTTATGAGTCACGATGGCAGCACGGATCACTACCTTGATGCTACTGAGGAAGCATCAGTTATGTGGCCGTACACAAATGTCAGCATTGACACCGACAACATTCGTTATGGTTTGTCCAGCCTGGTAACACCCAACCAGGTATGGGAAATAAACCTAAACTCTGGTGAAAGCAAGCTATTGAAAGCAAATCGGGTATTGGGTAACTTTGCCAGTGACAACTACCGCACTGGGCGCATGCTGATTACTGCCCGTGACGGTACCAGTGTGCCGGTTTCGTTGGCTTATCATCGGGACACTAAACTGGATGGTTCGGCACCTGCATTAATCTATTCTTACGGGTCCTATGGTAGCTCCAGTGACCCGTGGTTTCGGGACTCTATCATTAGCTTGATGGATCGGGGTTTTGTTTATGTCATAGCCCATGTCCGTGGTGGTCAAGAAATGGGACGCGCCTGGTATGAAGACGGGCGCTTGATGAATAAGAAAAACACTTTCAGGGATTTCGTGGATGTCACCAAGGGCTTGCAACAAAAACCAATCATTGACCCAACCCGTACCTACGCTATGGGAGGCAGTGCAGGGGGGCTACTGATGGGTGCTGTGATTAATATGGCGCCGGAGTTATATCATGGTGTTATTGCAGCAGTTCCATTTGTGGATGTCGTAACCACCATGCTGGATGAAACCATTCCCTTAACTACCGGCGAATTTAATGAGTGGGGCAATCCGAAGAACAAAGATGCCTACGAGTACATGGTGTCGTACTCACCATACGATCAGGTCAGTGCACAGGATTACCCAAATCTGATGGTAACCACTGGTTTGCATGATTCACAGGTGCAGTATTTTGAACCTGCCAAGTGGGTAGCCAGATTGCGCGACCGGCGTACTGATAGCAACAAACTGATCATGCACACCAATATGGATGCCGGGCACGGCGGTGCCTCAGGCCGTTATCGCCGCTACAAGGAAACCGCTCGCAATTACGCCTTTCTAGTTGATTTAGCGAATACGGAGCGCTGATATTTGGCAGACGGTTGTTTTTTTGGGCGCATGGGATTTAATCCGAAACTCACTTAGCGTATAAAAGCCAGCAGTGAAAAATAACAGCTTATTACATACTGGTGGTTTGATTTACCGATGTCACCACCACTGGTATCTGTGTTCGTGCAGTTTATGCTAAACTTTGGAACTCACTCAACTCTTGAGGTATATCTTGAAAAAAATATTCGCAATTAGCATAACTTCTGCGCTGGCAATTTCACTAAGTGCTTGTAATATGGACAATAGTGACTCAGCTGAGTCCGAAACCAGTGTGGCCGAGCCCAAAGTCAGCGTGGTTGAGCCCAAAGCCAGCTTGCCGGCCGGAATTACCTTGATAGAGGAATTCAAAGGTGATGAAAACAGCATAGCCATCCCTTATTCTAAATATAAACTAGCTAATGGTCTAACTGTAGTCTTGCACGAAGATCATTCAGACCCTTTAGTGCATGTAGATGTTACTTACCATGTGGGTTCCAATCGTGAAGAAGTAGGGCGTTCTGGCTTCGCACACTTCTTTGAGCACATGATGTTCCAGGGTTCTGCCAATGTCGCTGATGAGGAGCATTTTAAAATTGTTTCCAATGCCGGCGGTACACTTAATGGCACGACTAATTCAGACAGAACCAATTATTTCCAGACTATGCCTGTTAACCAGCTCGAAATTGCACTCTGGCTAGAAGCTGATCGTATGGGTTTCTTGCTGGAAGCGGTTACCGAGGAAAAATTTGAAGTACAGCGCGAAACTGTTAAAAATGAACGCGGTCAAAGGGTAGATAACCAGCCTTACGGCCGTGCGGGTGAAACCCTCAACAAAGCGCTTTATGCAGAAAAACACCCCTACTCATGGCCGGTTATTGGCTGGCTGGAGGATCTCAACCGAGCAGACCTTGCGGACTTGAAACGCTTCTTCTTGCGCTGGTATGGACCCAATAATGCAGCGCTTACTATCGGTGGTGACATTGACCCAATGGCTACTCTTGAGTTAGTTAATAAGTATTTCGGATCAATTCCGGCTGGACCAGAAGTAGAAAACTTACCTAGACAGCCTGGCCAACTAGATGCTGACCGTTATGTGACCTTGGAAGACAACATCCACCTGCCCGCTTTGGCATTTATTATGCCAACTGTATACATGGGACATGCAGATGAAGCCGCACTTGATGCCGCTGCCAAAATCCTTGGTCAGGGACAGGCCTCCATGCTGTATAAGAGCCTGGTGCAAACCGGTCGGGCGGTACAGGCAAGCGTTAACCATAGTTGCCGCGAACTGGCCTGTGAGATGATGTTTATAGTTATTCAGAATCCAGGCTCTGGCGAAACACTGGCAGAAATGGAGCAGGAAGTTCGCGCCACCATGGATGAATTTGGCAAACGCGAAGTTAGTGAAGACGATTTACAGAAATTCAAAGCCGGATATGAGTCTCACCGAGTATTTGGATTACAGAGCGTAAGCGGTAAAGTATCTACTCTAGCAGCATTTCAGACCTACACGGGTAGCCCCGCAGGTATCGGTAAAGAAATTCAGCGCACGCTAGGCGTAAGCACAGCTGATGTTACCCGGGTATTTAATCAATATATTGCCGGCAAACCTGCAGTTGTATTGAGTATAGTTCCCAATGGCAAAACTGAAATTGCAGCAGCGCCACAAAACCACCAAACTAAGGATCGCCATATACCCGATAGCTTCGGCGATGAGGGCAAAGCTTTAGCGCTAAGACCAGCAACTGATAACTTTGATCGTAGTAAGACTCCAACCCCGGGCATTAACCCTAGTGTTGAGTTACCTACGATTACCGACTTTAGCTTAAGTAATAACATTCGGGTTCTCTCCGTGCCTAATACTGAAACCCCGACCATCACAGTACGGGTTGTGTTTGATGTTGGTAGCCGTGATGAGGTCGCAGGTAAAGCTGGTTTGACTGCATTAACTACCACACTGATGGGCGAGGCCACAGAGAGCTATACAGCTGCTGAGTTTTCTGAGGAACTGGAGAGAATTGGAGCCAGCATCAATGTGCGTCAAGGTACATACCAGACTACAGTTACACTTAATACCCTGAGTAAGCACCTGGATAAAGCCATGGAGTTAATGCTGGAACGCACCCTGCGACCCGCATTTACTGAGACCGACTTCGAGCGCCTGAAGAGCCAAACCATAGAAGGCTTGATCGCAGCCCGTAAAGTCCCCGCAGGTTTGGCTCGTCGTGCAGTGTCTGCAGTATTGTATGGCCCGACCCATCCACTCTCTTATCCTGGTGCTGGCTTACCATCTACAGTTAAAGGCATCTCACTTAGTGATGTCAAAAGCTATTACGCTCGCTATATTCCCTCACACCTGAGTGGCATCACCATCAGCTCTAAGCTTAATCAGGCCGAAATTGCTACCGCACTCAGTGGTTTTGCCAGCTTAAAAATTGCTGCTACACAGCGTCAAGCTGTAGCAGGTCCGATTGAAATAAAAGGGCGAACACTTTATTTAATTAATAAAGAAGGTGCCGCACAATCGAGCCTACGCACCACTCAACCAGCTCTTAAATACGACGCTCTTGGTGATTATCACCTAGCTGGGCTGAGTAACTTCACGCTTGGTGGGGCCTTTAATAGTCGCATCAATCTGAATTTGCGTGAAGATAAAGGCTATACCTATGGTGCCCGTAGTGGTTTTTACGGTGGTAAGGAATTCGGTAGCTTTGGTACTTCAACTGATGTGAAACAGGATTCAACTGCTGCTTCTATCACTGAAATACTTAATGAGCTGAAGAGTTATTCTGACAATGGTATGACCAAAGCCGAGTTTGACTTTATGCGTTCAGCCATTGGCCAGCGCGATGCTCTGCAATATGAAACTCCAGCACGCAAACTGGGGCTGCTTGATACCATACTTCGTAACGACTTGCCTTTAGATTATCGTAGCCAGCAAAATGCGCTGTTGCAATCAACCGACATGAACACCCTTAATAAACTGGCTGGAAAATATATCGATACAGATAATATGGCCATTGTGGTGGTTGGTGATGAAGCGACAATTCGTGAAGAACTAGAAGCTCTAGGTATCCCGATAAAAATGCTGGATGAAGATGGCTTTGTTATAGAAGCTAAATAACACCAATCACTCAGCAAGTTTACTCCATGAAAACCCGGCGCACTCTGCCGGGTTTTCTATTTGTGCTTGCAGTGTGCTAATAAGTTACTACTGACAGGCATTAAATAAATATCCCTATGGATGCCTGTCTCAAAGCACTAGTCCTAAAATCACTAACAACCCAACTAAGAATGAAACAAGGTATGAATACTACAAATATGATCAAGACTAATAATATTCAACGGTTTACTATAGCTAACAACTGGCTCGCATTGATACTAGTTCTGCTGACTTCCGCCTTGAGCGCCCAAGCTGGGGAGCGCACAGCCAACCCTGATCCCAACACCAATGCTTTACGCGAGAGTTTACGCGAACTCATTAGTTCTGCCAAAGATGCTGTATTCCCATCGTTGGTGAATATTCAGGTCATGACTTCAAGGTTTCACACGGGCAGGGAGATAAAAGGGCAGTCAGTTGGCAGCGGTACTATTATCTCGAAAGATGGCTTGGTGCTAACAAATTACCATGTGGTAAGAAATGGGCGTAAGTTTATTGCGACCCTCGCAAATCAAGTTGAAGTTACGGCTGAACTGATAGGCGAAGACCCTTTAACTGATCTGGCGCTATTGCAGCTAAATCTCGATGAGATCAAAGCAGCTAATATCTCTTTATCGGTGGCAAAACTAGGTAATTCAGATAAATTAGCGGTTGGTGATACTGTGATGTCTATGGGTAGCCCATGGGCTCTGTCAAAATCAGTTACTCTGGGTATAGTCTCTAATACCAACAGAATATTTGTGAGTGCAGGTAATGATGCTGAAGGCATGCACTTTTCCCGTGACCAACGCACAGGCATTTATACCCGCTGGATTCAGCACGATTCTGCAATCAGTCCAGGCAATAGTGGCGGTCCATTAGTCAGCTTATGGGGTGAAGTTATAGGTGTAAACACTCGGGGTTCTAGTAATATGGGTTTTGCGATTCCCTCAAATTTGGCCTCTGAAGTAGCTGCAAAGCTGAGTGAGCATGGCCATGTTCCAAGAAGCTGGTTTGGTTGGACACTTAAACCAATAAGAAATACCGGGATTGAGAAAGGCGTACTGGTGAATTCAATAGTTGAAAACGGTCCAGCGGCGAAATCAGGAATAATGGCTGGAGATGTTATTCTCGAAATTAACAATGAACCTGTAATGGTTTGGTTCGCAGAAGAGAAACCTCTATTATTAATGACAATTTCTGATTACCCGATTGGTAGTGAAATTAGCTTACGCTATTTACGCGACAACAAAGTTCATAAAACCAGCTTGAAAACCCGCGCGTTATTAGCCGAGCAAGGGAAAAAGATCTATTTTCGAGAATGGGGCCTAGTGGGTACTAATATCACCAGAAAAATGTCTCAAAGTCGCCGACTGGAATCTCAGCTTGGAGTTCTAATCCAAGGAGTCCGTGGTGGTGGTCCAGCAGAGACCGCAGAGCCTTCTTTGCGCAATGGGGATGTTATTACTGCTGTGAATGGGAAAAAGGTAGCTTCATTGGCTGAGCTAACCAGCGCATATGAAATGCTTGTGGGCAATATATCAGTAGATGATCATGTCCTGCTTGAATTCGCTCGTCTTGGTCGCAGCAATATGACCCTACTAAATATGCGCAATGGCGAGGCGAATCAGCACACGCCTGAAGTTGCTAAGGCCTGGCTTGGAATATCAGTACAGCCTGTATTAACAGATCTAGCCAAACGGCTTGGCTCACCTTCAGCTACCGGTTTTAGGATCACCAGAGTTTACCCAACAACTTCTGCTGCTAAGTCAAAACTTGCTGAAGGTGATATTATTCTTTCACTCAATGGTGAGCGCGTAATCCCAAGAGGTAGACAAGATTCGGGAATGCTGCATAGGTTAATACGCCGGCTAGACATCGGTGGCAAGGCTGTTTTATTAGTATCCAGAGAAGGCAAGGAACAAGAGATTACAGTGACGCTTGAACGTACCCATCTTACCCGCGCTGAAGTAGGGCGGCAGCAAAATGATGACTTTGGCCTTTTAGTACGTGAGATAACCTTCTTTGACCGTGATGAGAATCGTTGGCAAGCAGATACGCATGGGGTTTTAGTAGAAAAAATAGAGCGGGCAGGTTGGGGCCAACTTAGCGGAATTCGCTATAACGACCTTATATTAAAAATTGATGGTAATGAAATTAATAACCTAGCTGACTATAAAGCTGAGCTTGAAACAATCACTAAATCAAAATCTGAGCGGGTAACCTTCTTGGTATTAAGAGGTGCTGAAACAAGATTTCTGTATATTGAACCTGATTGGTTGCCAGAAAGTTAAGCCACTAATTGCATCCCAATAATTACACCCACATTAAATATTAACGAGAGTAATAATGAAAAACAATCATTTTTGTAAAGTCCTTCTGGGCATGTTTCTTATAATTGGTTTGAACACTAGCGGCTTAGCGCTGACTAATGCTGATCTCACTAAAGTAATAGAGCAGCGAGCTGAGAGCCTGGTTACGGTTAAATTTATATTAAACATTAGCATGGGAAGTGTGGCTAACAGAGACCAGGAAACCGAGAATGAAATGAGCTGTGTTATGGTCAGTTCTGATGGTCTAGTTATGTGCTCTAATAATAAATTATCGGGTTATATGGACATGATTAGTCAAATGACTGGTGGCGCTGGCTTGGGGATTTCTGCTATTCCAAAAGAATTGAAAGTTGTTATAGGTGCGGATCAAAATACATATGACGCGGAAATTGTCACCAAAGATTCCGAGCTCGATATTGTCTGGATAAAAATAAAAAATCCTGAAGCTGTTAAATTCACTTTTGTAAATTTTTCCGCTGACAAAGAAACCGTTCTAGGTGATGAAATTATCGTATTAAGGCGTATGGGTAACTACTTTGGTAGGCAGATTGTTGCAAGCACAGCCAGTATTGGTGGAATAACCAGCAAACCCCGAAAGCTGTATGTACCTGACATTATGTTCTCCAATGGTGGTGGTGTCCCCGTGTTTGCAAGCAATGGAGATGCAATAGGTTTTATGATTACACAGTTTCCAGAGTCTCATGGCGGCGCTAGCTCAATGATGAGTATGATTTCTGGTAACTTCCAAGATGGATTGTCTGGCCTTATTCTGCCGGCTGCAGAGGTTTCAAGTGCTACAAAAAGGGCCATGCAGCAGCATAAATAACTATTTTTTGTGTGGTTTCCGAGTTGCCTCGAGTTAGCGGTAAGCGGGTGTGATATTTATATTACTGCTTTCATTAAGCTCGGTCTATTTAGAATGGCGGTGTCGCCTTAGTTGATATAGTGAATTCTGATTGCCCTTTCTCAATTGAAAAGCACGCTGGAAGCAGCGTGCTTTTCGGGTTTATAAACCATTCTCAGGGTTTATTGAAACTCGATACTCCAGTTATCAATATAACCGGTATCGGTATTAGCCAAGTCCTTGACCCGTAATCTCCAGGTTCCCGCAGCTCCAACACTGGCAGCATTGAGACTCACCGTTCTGCTTAGATTATCTCCACTGTCATTTGGGTTAGTCCGGGCATGCAGGTTAGCAGTCGCTCCATTAGGTGCAATGATATCCACAACTAGATCACCGCGCCATGTGTGTACGATATCGAACTTGATCTCGATAGTACCCGCATTGCCGCTGCGATTTACCAGGATATTGCTGGTAATGCCGGTGTTGTTGTTATCCGGGATCGCAACATTGCTGCCATTCTGGAAGAAAGAGCTTTGACCTCCACTGGGCTCGGTATAACTTCCGGTTAGCCCTGTGCCAGAGTAACTTGAATAGCCACGAAGCATGACATGGTATACACCTGCCTGAATATTGGAAATACTACAGGTTTCATTGTTTCCGGATATGAAGGGTCGACAATCCCAACTACCCGTTGTCGGTGCGCTGCCAAAACGGACATACAGATCAGCATCACCGCTGCCGCCGGCAAGGACGAACTGGAGATCGGTCGCTCCGGCTGGCACAACCATGGTAAAGAAGGTCTCGCTGCCACTGGCTCCGGAAAGTCCGGTTATGGCAACATCGTTCTGGAGGACATTGTTGCCCGGTGGTGGGTTACTGATAAGTGAATCAATCGCTGCTGTGGCATTGGCATATCCTGCACCACAGATTGCAGTCGTACACTGATGATCTGGTACGTTAGCAAAAGAATCCGCGGTATCTTGAATAACCTGTTTGACTTCAGCAGGTGTCAGGCTGGAATCCACCGAGCGAATCAGGGCGGCGAGACCGGCAATATGCGGGGCGGCCATGGAGGTGCCTTGCTGGAAGCCAAAGCTATCCGAACCGGGCCCTTGGCTACCACTATTGTAAGTCGATAGAATCATGGTGGCATCTTGAAATACACCACCCTCGCAATCAGACAGGGAAGTTGGTGAACCATTGCTCAAAGGATTACAACCGTCCCCGCCTGGGCCCGTAATATCAACGGTGGAGCCGAAGTTGGAATAATAGGCTCTAGAACCATCTTGACCGCCTGCTGCAACCGAAATTGTATTGTTACAGTTGGCCGGAGGATAGCCGGAACTGGAGTTATCATTGCCAGCCGCAACGACAACTACTGCACCCTGAGCTGTCGCATCTGCGATCGCACTCTGGTAGCTGCTGGAACAAGGTCCAGGAACAGGGGAGCCTAGGCTCATGTTGATAACATCTGCAGGGTTGGGGTTATTTGGCACACCACTGACATTGATACCAGCAGCCCAGCGAATGGCATCAATAATATCTGATGTCAAACCACCGCATTTGCCCAGCGCCCGAATAGGCACCAGATTCACATCACCGGCAACTCCAGCAATCCCGCTTCCATTGTCGGTAAGTGCGGCAACCGTGCCGGCAACATGTGTGCCATGCCAGCTGCTATTTTGAGCCAAATTGGCTCCGCATTCATTGGCAGCAACCCAGTCACCTGGATCTTGAGCGTTAGAATCGCGTCCACTGCCATCGTTGGCGATGGTGGAGTCGGATATCATGTCGTACTGACCCACAACATTTGCAGCCAGGTCTGCATGTGGACGGTAGCCGGTATCAATTACCGCAACGGTCACAGAAGAACCCATGGTGGTATCCCATGCCCCCGGCAGCTTCATCCCGCCAGCGCTGTTGGTATAATGCCACTGTTCGTTGTAGCGCGTGTCATTCGGCACCAGATAGTGGACCATTAATGCATCTACTTCCGCGTACTCGACATCGGATCGATCGTTAATAGTTTCCGCAATCTGCTGGACTTCATCACGACTCATTCTTTTGCCTTTGGCAAAGCTCAGCACATCCTCGCCCCCTGACATCTTGCGTTTGAAATTAAGCTTGATGCCAAGGTCTTTGCTCAGAGTAGAGGCTCGATCTATCGATTTCTTCGGACTACCACGATTAGCGGTAAGGTCCTGAGGGTTATCCTTATATTTAACAATGATTCCCGGAGCGAGCGGGTGAGCTGTAGCCTCGTAGTAATTATCCTGACTGATTAAGACAGAAATTTCATCAGGCTGTTGACCAACTCCGATACTTGAGTCAATTGGAATGTCCTGTGCGAATACTCCACCGGCAGTTAATACCGATAAAGACGCAAGCACAGGGATAAGTTGTTTTTTGAACGATTTCATCTTTGCAGTTTCCTCTCTTCATATAAAATAAAGATTAATTCGATCTGTATCAACTGCAGTACGATGAAAAAGCACTCCCCACTACTTCTACGCATGTGCGTACTCTTCATCGAGGGGTTCTGCAATCACAGATCATCCATTTACCCCTAGCCGCCTAATCCATGGCGTACCTTCATTCTACTAGAATTCCAGTAATTAGTGCTATATTCTTCTGAACTTATTCCGAATGGTTGCCTGCGCAGTTACAAGATAACGTAATGGGCCAGCTGTCTGGAATGAGTTAAAGGGTTAGTAAGTACTTGTAATTAAACGTTTTTCGGTAATATTCAGTTGTGATTGTCTAGTTCTAAATCAACTACTGGAGTGTTAATGACTTCATATTAGTGCTCGCCTTTACTGACTTGTAGTTGCACCAAATCGCCGCCACAGTCATTACGGTGGTGTTAGTTCAGAGGTATTTGATGCTAGGAAAGTTAACGGCACAGCCGTGATGTACTATAATATTTTTATTTGTTCAATGGTTTATGGTGAATTCATTATAACAAATTGTTTGGGATTTCAGGCCTTTTTATTTATAGTTAACGGGACACTAGTGAAAGCATCATTATGCTTATGATGGGAGTCTCTTTTTTAAATTTTTACGAAAACTAGAGCACATTCTGTAAAATAAAAAACCACTCTTGCAATTGTTATAATAGTGAAGGTTTTATTGGCTGAAAAATGGGGTGAAATATGAAAAAACTAATTATCTTTCTAGGCTTATTATTTTGTACTATTAGCCATGCAAGTACGGACTTAATTTTTACTGATAGTTTTGAGTCTATGCAGCTTTGGTCGAATCCAACTTCATGGGCCTCAAACATAGTCCCTGTGAATGGTGATGATGTGCTCATCCCAGTAGGGCAGCAAATACATTTGGATGTGGATACAGCAAATTTGGCAGGTTTGACCATCAATGGCGCATTAATATTTTTAGAACAAGACTTAACCCTTAGCAGCGACATGATTACTGTTAATGGTAGCTTGCAAATTGGTAACGAATCACAACCGTTTACAAATAAGGCGATCATAAATTTAACCGGAAGCAACAACAATGGCAATCCACTTTCAAGAGGCTTAATAATAACAGGCACACTTGAATTACATGGGCAAACACCCTCATCAACATGGAACAAAATTAGCCAGCATATACAAATCGGCGATCAACAAATTCAGATCCTTGATGCAACAAACTGGAGTGTTGGTGATAATATCGTGATTGCACCAACTGATTTCTATGGTGTTTCAGAGTCTGAGATGTATCAAATAGCGGCAGTTAATGGCAACCAGTTGAGTTTAACCACCGCTGTTACGGATTTTCATTGGGGCTTGCTTCAGTATGCAACAAATTCAGGTATGAGCCTGATTGATACCGATCCGGTGATTCCACCTGCCAACGAGGGTTTTACTCCTGTACAGCTGGATGAACGGGCAGAAGTGGCTAATTTAACACGAAATATCGTTATTCAGGGGGTCAATGATTCGCTTTGGCAAAACGAAGGTTTTGGTGCGCATGTGATGGTTATGGATCTGAATGCCACTGTACATATTGATGGTGTTGAGTTTAATCGGGTAGGGCAGGCAGGTATTTTGGCTCGTTATCCGATGCACTGGCATAGGTTAAGTTATGATGAGTTAGGGGCTGAAATTGCTGATGTAAATAACCAGTACTTGAGAAACAGCAGTATTCATGACTCTGCCAATCGTTGTATAACCATACATGCAACCAATGGCGTTTTGTTGCAAAACAACACTTGTTTTGATGTTTTGGGGCATGCGATTTTTTTGGAAGATGCCGTTGAAAGGCGCAATGTAATTTCAGGTAACTTAGTCTTAAAAGTTCGCTTTCCAACAGTAGAAAACGCTTTAAAACTGCATGACCTTAATGTTCAAAATGGCTTGGTCACTGGTTCTAGTGGCTTGTGGGCAAGCAATCCTGACAACACTATCATCAACAATACTTTTGCAGATGCACAAGGCTTTGGTATGTGGTTGGCATTTCCTGCAAGCCCTGTTGGACCAAGTTCTAATGTTCCAGTACTACCATTTCGTATGGCTTTTGGTAACTTTGATGGCAACACCGTACATTCAAACGGCCTAAGAGGCGTCATGTTTGATAATTCAGAAGTTGATGACCTTGGTAATGTCGCTGCTTTGCAATATGCATCTACTACTGCAGATGGTGAAGCCGTTTGGGATAATTTACAACGCTTCACCATAACTGGCTGGAGTCTTTGGAAAAATGCAACGGGGAATTTTTGGGATCGTGTGGTGTGGCCAACTTTTCAGGAGTTTATTAGCGCAGATAGTTCAGGCAAATATTTTTCAGGCTCAGGCTCAGAAGGCCTAATAACCAGAACCCTGTTTGTGGGCAGCAGTCTAAATAATTCTTCACCAAGACCAAGCCCGTGGGTTGGGCCACCAACTGCACTGGCGACATATCACAGTGAATTTAGTTCGAATGAAAATATAATGATTAACTTTCCATTTGTAGAAGGCAAAACCAGTGGTGCCTTTGCTACGGACGACTATTATCTTAGAGCGGTAGAAAAAGGTCACATTCGTAATCTCAATAATGTATTGATAAATACACATGCTGGTTATAGAAGCGATGCGGCAGTTGATGAAGACATAGCATTCAACTTTGCCCAAGGTTTTAGTTATTATGTTTTTGCCAGTGCGCTTTGGGATCCACAAGGCTTTTGGGGTACAGCGGGAAACTGGAGCGTTTATGACCGCCCATTTTTAACCCATAATGCAAATTGCACGGTTATTCCTCCAGCCAGTCAAAATGCCACCAGTTGTGATGGCCAATATTTTGGTATAGACAGATTCATCTTAGATCAGGTCAACCAGCCTTATGATGATTTAATGGCGATCAATGTAACAAGATATGAGGATAATGACATCAACAGCATTGTCGAGCAATGGTCAGTTACTGGCGCACAACCGGGCTGGGCATTGGGCCATATGCGGCATTTTGCTACGCGTAACAATGGTAAATATTTGCTAGATTTTCCAGGTACTTCATTACCTGTGGATGTCGCCATTTCAATTGAAAATATGCACGATGCAAGTTCAGCTTTTTTACTTGGCATCAGGTATTCTGGCAACGAAAATGCCCAGGTATTCTCTTCAACTTATGACTATGTACATTATATTACTGATGGTCACGCCGCCGCTGGTAGCTGGGCTAACAAACACGATTATACCGAGTTGGCCAACAGGCAATTAGTGATTGATTCTACTGGAGAAACCTACTGGCAAGATACTGTAAATAACATAGTTTGGGTGAAAGTTTCCTATGCTAACTTGGTGCAGATCAATGCATTTGATCCTGAAGATATTTATTCAGAGGAAGTTTTATACAACGACTTCCATTTAAGAATATGGAGCGAGAATTAACAACATAGTTATTATATTATATTAATCATAGGCTGAAGAAAGTCGTTGCGGGTATAACTTTGTTATAATTATTGAAACTCAACTATAATCAATCAAAATAATGAACATGACACTCAGTCTTACAGGTATTTTTCATACAATCTTCGGAATAGTTGCCCTAATCAGTGGTTTCATGATTCTTTGGCGAAACAAGCAAATAAGCTATGCCCCTCGTGTAGGTAAGATTTACCTGATAACAACAGTTATTACAGCGGCTTCATCCCTAGCAATTTTCAAGCATGGTGGTTTTCATGTGGCCCATGTGCTTGGAATATTCACTCTTTTGGCCGTTTTGGCTGGTGTTTTAACAGAAAAAATGATTTTTTTTAAATCGTGGAATAAATATGCTGTAAACCTGTTTTATTCCAGCACCATCTTATTCCACCTACTACCTACAGCCACCGAAATCCTCACGCGTTTTCCTCCAGATTCACCAATAGTAAGCTCATTAAAGGACCCATTGTTACAAAAGACCTTTCTGGGTATTTTTGTGGTTTTTCTAATCATGTTGACCTGGCAGATGAAGTGGCTGAAAGGGCAGAAATAGCTACATACGCATTGATAGAAGGACAGGGCAGGCGTAGATTATTCTATTTCAAGCTAAAATGACGGAGTTTGGAAGTTTTCATTCTAACTTTCACCTTAAAATATTTCTCAAAGCTCTAAATTACTAAAAATCACCATTATCAGGTTTTTCGGCTATACACGAAACCATCAAGAGTACTACTGTCGCGGTGCTTCCTACGAAATTACCCTTGCTCAAGAGCTCAAATAAGCTTTAACTCGTAATTTCAGTGTCGCCCACAAGCTTGCATATAGCAAAATTAAACAACGATATACATTCGTTAAAAGCACAGGCGCTAAAAATTACACCGACGAATTTGAGAATAAATCGATCCTTTCATGTATGTATTTATATGCGTATAATGTATATTATGTTAAATAATATATCATGCCTGTGTAGCTTTACCGGGTCTGGGTGAATATTTGTTGTATTGCCCAGAGGTTCAGATACACCTAAATAACGCTTAACTGTGGCCATAGAGAGTTGTTGCTATAGATATTGCATATAATTAAAGTAAATTATTATTAACCTGAATTTCAATGGTTTATGAAGCATACCTAATCTATTTCGATATTATTATGAAAGAAAAAGAGTAGTATACAAGTTGGCTAGAGTTAACTAATGAAGCTGTTTGTGGGTTTTTCTGTTGTGAGTTGGGCATAGATAGCAGCAATAGTGCTATTGAACTTAATTAAGTTGGGTGATATTCAAGAAAAGGAATTCTTAGGTGTCAAAGATGAGAAAAAAGCGAGTCTTGTAAAAATGTGCTTGAAGGCTGTAGTCTGTGAGTTGGTTAAAATGTTATCCTCGGAGTTGGACTCGAACTAATCCAACAAAACATCTTTGAACCACACTACCCTTACCTGCTGTCCCTGTTGTGTGTATCCAACCA
>QIKG01000316.1 GCA_003232965.1 Oceanospirillales bacterium | reverse complement strand
CGGTAGCACTGTTTACCAGAACCACAATTGGAATTCCTGTCAATAATTGCTCACGGTTGGCGGAGAATCGCAGGTCTTGCGTTTCACCACGGGTTTTGGTGGTGACAATCAGGCCTTTTTGCATAAAAATGTCGGCCACAGCAACGCCGCTTTTAAGCACCCCACCGGGGTTATCGCGCAAATCCAGGATTACGCCGGGGACCGTCAAGTGTGCCAGTTGAGAGTCTATCTCGGTTTGTAATTCCCGTGCGGTATTGTGCTGAAAGCTTTTAATTTGAAGGTATAAAAAATCCCCCACCAGCCTGCGCGAACTAATTTCATTGTTGTGTACAACCCGACGGACTAGTTCATAGCGCTGGCTAACTGTTTGATCACTAGCGCTTGCTTGTCGCAGGATATCAATCGATACCCGACTACCGGCTTTCTTCAAGAGACTCGCTTATCTGCCGGCCTTTAACAGCTTGGTCATTGACGGCAGTGATAATATCGTCAGCTTTTAAACCTACTTCTTCGGCAGGTGAGTCAGCAATAATCCCGGTGATTTTAAGCTGAAAATCCGCACTCGAAATTTCCACGCCAATACCGGCGTAATTACCACTGGATGTTTCATTTAAACGCGCATATTCATCCCTTGTTAGATAGCTCGAATACGGATCAAGCTCCGCCAGCATGCCAGTAATTGCATGCTGGAAAATTAATTGCTGATCTACACTCCCGTAGTACTGGTCTCGTAGGCGTGTGTATACCTCGGTGAATGCCCGTAAATCTTCAAGATTTATAGACCGTGGCTGGGGTTCAGCGTCAACTGCTAATGCTAGCGATGAAACCATCATCAATGAAGTCGAAAGTATCAAAAACCGTTGGCGGCAGGTCTGTAGATAATCAAGTAACATAAATCCTCTTATTTTTTAAACCATGACTGCGGGTTTAGGGCTTTGCCCTCATGGCGTAATTCGAAATATAGACCGTCGTAGGAAGTACCCGATGCCGGCCCGCTCTGGGCAATAATTTCACCGTTTCCAACCCATTCTCCCACCGACTTAAATAAGCTTTCATTATAGCTGTATAGACTCATAAAACCATCACCATGATCGATGATCATCAATAAGCCATAGCCTCGAAGCCAGTCTGCATAGGCGATGCGTCCATTGGCTATGGAGCGGACATCAGTGCCTGTTGAGGTTTCAAAAAACCAGCCTTTCCAGCGAATGTCGCCGGAACGCAGATCACCAAAGCGATAACGGACCCGGCCTTCCAGTGGTGTTGCTAATTGGCCCTTAACGGTCTGCAATGAAAGTTCGGCACCCAGGTCTACAGGTATGTCGCCGAGCAAATCTTGCAGGCGTGCTAGCAGGGTTTCCAAGTCTTTACGATCTTGTTTTAATTCGACCAGTTGGCTGGACTTGGCTTCGATTTGCTGGTCAAGCTCGCTAATGGATTTTTGTCGTTGCTGGCGCTTGCTTTCAAGGCTTATCAAAATGGCCTCGGCATCTGCTTGTAAACTCAATAGCAGCTGTTCGGCAATTTGCAATTGCCGGTAGTTTTCTTCGAGAATATCGAGTTGTTGGTCGAACTCACTAATCAGGCTTAGCCGCGACTGATTAAAGTAACGGTAATAGGTCATCATTCTGCTACCCTGGCTGAGGTCATCCTGATTCAGCAGCAGTTTTAACTGATTTCCACGACCCAGTAGCCAGGCCTGGCGTAACTGCTTAGCAAGTTGATGCTTTTCCAGTCCAAGTTCGGCTAGTATTTTTTGCTGGTTTTGTTCCAGCTCAACGATTTGTTGTTGCTGTTGGAGTGCCTGTTGTTGAAACATGCGCAGGTCGCGACGGTTTGACTGGATCTCCAGATCCAGTTGTTTCAGCACTTGTTGTTCTTTACCGAAAAGGCTGCGGGAACCCTCTAGGTCTTGTTGCAAATCCTGGATATGTTCAGCCAGTTGTGCGATTTGTTGCCGAGTTTTTTTCTGTTTATCGGTTTCCGCAAAACCGATATTCCAGCTAAAAATCAGCAATAATAATCCCGCTGTAAGGATCAACCAGGCTTGTTTGGTTAATGTTTTTCGGGTTTTAGTCATTAACATCCAGCAAGTCACGCCCGGTCATTTCTATTGGGGTAGGGAGTCCAAGCAATCCGAGCATGGTTGGGGCAAGATCACGCAGGCTGCCGCTGTGGAGCTTTCTGCTACTGCCGGGGAAGAGCAGGGGTACCGGGTTGGTGGTGTGCGCGGTATGCGGTTGACCTGTCAGTGGGTCACTCATCTGCTCCACATTGCCGTGGTCGGCGGTAATCAACAATGCGCCACCAACAGCGTCAATTGCTGTGGCAACAGCGCCCAGCAGCACATCGACGGCTTCTACCGCACGGATGGCAGCATCCAGCTTACCACTATGGCCCACCATGTCTGGGTTGGCTACATTGGCGATAATGACATCGTATTGCCCGCTATCAATGGCATCTACCAGCGCTTGCTGTAACAACGGGGCGTTCATTTCCGGTTGCAAATCATAGGTGGCAACCTTTGGTGAAGGAATCAGCTTTCGATTTTCGCCTTTAAACGCCGCCTCTGAGCCGCCATTAAAGAAAAAAGTAACATGCGCATATTTTTCGGTTTCTGCAGCGCGTAGTTGGCGCATGCCGTGAGCTTCCAGCACCTCACCAAAAACTTGCTGTAGCTTAACTGATGGAAAGGCTATTTCAGTTGGCAGTCCTTCAAGGTACTCGGTCATGCTGACAAAACTTGCGAGTTTAGGGGCTTGGCGATTGAAGCCTGAAAATTCCGGCTCTACAAAAGCCCGGGATAATTCACGCGCGCGGTCGGCACGAAAATTAATAAAAATAACACTATCCCCAGAAGCAATCGCAGGACTGCTGCCGATTAAACTAGGCTGTACAAATTCATCATTTTCTGTTCTGACATAGGCTGCTGCCAGTGCTTCGCTGGCATTTTCATAATGAAAAGGCGCTTCGGCGTTAACCAACATACCCCAGGCTCTTTGTACCCGATCCCAACGCTGGTCCCTGTCCATTGCATAATAGCGCCCGCATAGACTGCCAATTTGTGCAGTTGGAATATCGGCAAGTAAGGCTTCAAGTTTATTAATTGAATCCAAGGCGCTGCGTGGCGGGGTATCACGGCCATCAAGAAAAGCATGGATTACAATTTTTTTCGCACCGCGCGCCTGTGCTAGACGGATACAGGCAAACATTTGTTGTTCGTGACTGTGCACACCGCCCGGAGATAACAAGCCCATAATATGCACGGTTTTTTCTTTTGCCTTGTCGATCGCCGAACATAGCGCAGGATTGGTGGCAAACTCACCACTGGCAATCGCTTGATCAATACGGGTGAAATCCTGAAATACAATCCGCCCGGCGCCTATGTTCATATGCCCAACCTCGGAGTTTCCCATTTGTCCCTCCGGCAAACCAACGGCTAGTCCTGAGGTTTCCAGGAGTGTGTGCGCGCCGCTGTCCCGGAGCCGGTCCCAGTTTGGGATATTAGCATTGCTGATGGCATTGTCGGCAGCCGGTTCGCGGTGGCCCCAGCCATCGAGTATAAGCAGCATCAGGGGTTTTGGGCGGGTTGATCGAATATGGGTATTGGGGTCTTTCTGTGATTGCATTTTATTACCTAGCTTGGTCAAAATAGCGATTAGTATAAGCTTGAGTCGAAATTATCGCATAATTACCATTCAAACATGCTGAGGCTCCCTAGCGCTTCAGATTTGCGTATAATATACGGATAATTTTTCATTAGGTATTTATTAGGTAATTTCTATGGGTCAGTTAATTGAATTTGCAGGCAATCACATGTTAATGGTCACGGCGTTTGTCGGTACCCTGTTAATGTTGATTTATACCGAGGTCAGTCGCGCTAACCAAGGATTTAATACCATATCGACCCATGATGCGGTGAGCCTTATCAACAATGACAATGCAGCTGTTGTAGATGTCTCTAACGCTGATGTATATCGGAAGGCGCATATTGCTGGTGCCTGGCATTTACCCTTGGCGCAATTAAAAAATCCGGGCAAAGATATTGAAAAACTCAAAGATCGCCCCATTATAGTGGTGTGCAAGTCTGGGACAACTGCTCAGACTGCTGCATCAAGTTTGGTGAAACAGGGCTATGCCAGTGTTTCATTATTGCGCGGCGGTATGACTCAGTGGCTCAGTGATCACCTTCCTGTTAAGAATTCTTAGCGGCCGGGTCATTAAAAATTAACTCATAATCCTTTAATATTATATTATTCTGAATTAAATCAGATAATTACAACTTCAGAGAGAAATAACATGGCAGAAGAAAACACACAGGCAACCGCAGTAGAAGGGCAGCCGAGCCCTGAAGGCATGCAATTTGCCGTACAGAAGCTCTACGCGAAGGATGTTTCCTTTGAAGTGCCTAACGCCCCGACAATTTTTACTGAGCAGGGACAAACCGATGTCAAGCTCAACCTCGGTCAGCGGGTAGATGAAATGGGCGATGACCTGTTTGAAGTTACCCTGACAATTACAGTAACGGCAACTGTAGGTGAAAAAACAGCCTACTTAGCCGAAGTTGTGCAAGCCGGTATTTTCCAGATTTCAGGTTTTAATGAGCAAAGCCATCATGCTGCTATTAACACCCTCTGTCCGACAACGTTGTTCCCTTATGCCCGCGCCATGATCACCGCTTTGGTGACCGACGGTGGTTTCCCGCCATTGGTATTGCAGCCGATCAACTTTGATGCACTGTATGCTCAGCGTATGCAACAGGCCCAAGCTGAAGCTACGGCCAAAGCAACGCCTGAAGGCGAAGCATAAGTGTCATTGTAATTAATGACTAAGCCGCTGACTGAGCCGTTGACTAAGGCGTTGACTAAGGCGTTGACTAAACCGCTAATTTTTGCTGTAGCCGGTGCCGGTTCCTGGGGAACAGCACTGGCTATTCAGTTGGCCAGAGCTGGCCAGCAAGTCAGGTTATGGGGCAGAGATAGCGCCCATATAGAAGCAATAAGGGCGAGCGGGCGCAATCAGCGCTTTCTTCCCGGAGTCGACTTACCCGAAAACTTAGTTGCTGTTCCATCCTTGAAAACAGCCTTGGAAGGTATCGATCATTTATTGATCGCCGCCCCGAGCCATGGCTTTGGCTCAGTGCTGGCGCAATCGATTAAATATCTAGATGTCAGTCGTGGTCTGGCCTGGGCCAGTAAAGGCTTTGAGCCGGGCAGTGCCCGCCTATTGCATGAAGTGGCGCGCGATATGTTACCCGCCGATACACCGCTGGCATTGGTCACGGGGCCTTCATTTGCGATGGAAGTGGCACGCAATATGCCCACAGCGGTCACGGTTGCGGGCACAGATCCACAGTTTAACCAGCGCTTTGCAGCCGCTTTGCATCATGGTGCATTTCGTACCTATACTTCTGATGATTTGGTTGGCGCGGAGCTAGGTGGCGCGGTTAAAAATGTACTGGCAGTAGCCACTGGTATCGCCGATGGCATGGGCCTAGGCGATAATGCCCGCGCCGCACTGGTAACCCGGGGGCTGGTGGAAATGATGCGCTTAGGCGCCGCTATGGGTGCCCAAAAAGAAACTCTGGTGGGTCTTGCCGGTATGGGTGACCTGGTGCTTACTTGTACTGGTGATCAATCTCGTAACCGCCGATTTGGGCTCGCTCTGGGTCGTGGTGACAACGCTGAGAAAGCGCTAGCAGAAATCGGTCAGGTGGTTGAAGGCATCAATACCGCAGAAGAAGTCCACCGACAGGCTCACCAGCATAAAGTAGAAATGCCGATTTCAGAAGTAGTGTATTCAATCATCCACAAAGGTCTTGCTCCGGAGAAAGGCTTGAAAATGTTACTTTCTCGCGAACCCAAAGCAGAAAGCATTTAATCCGTAGCAGGGTATTCCTGAAAGTCTAATTGTCGCCAGGCTTCATAAAGTGCTACTGCCACCGTATTGGATAAATTTAGGCTGCGACTGCCAGCAACCATCGGTAGGCGTACAACATTAATCCCAACTGACTCACGAATAGCTTCAGGCAACCCACGGGTTTCCGGCCCGAATAATAAGCCGTCACCATCAGCAAACTGAATCTCGGTATGTTTGAGTTTTCCGTGGGTGGAAAATGCCATAAGCCGCATTTCTGGCTGACACTGGCGAAAATCCTCCCAGTCTGAATATTCTTCTATGCTGGCATATTCATGATAATCTAGCCCGGCTCGGCGCATTTGTTTATCACTGAGACTAAAGCCTAGCGGGTGAATCAGGTGCAGTTTGGCACCGGTGTTAGCACATAGACGGATTATATTGCCGGTATTTGGCGGAATTTCTTTCAGGCTGGTAAAGGATAATATTTAGCATACGCCATCATAGCGGTATTTTGCTGGTATCAAAACCTCTGATTACTGATTGGGAAGCCAGTGTTTATTTACTATCATGCCGGGTCTCGCCCCGGTACCTCCTGAAGAATGGCACAATATTGAAAGAGATACCGGCTCGTAGGCCGGTAAGGCAGTGTTTATTTATCGTTTTACCGATCTTCGACCCGGTATCTCCTAACAAATTACACAGTGAATCAAAGTTCTTCAGAGCTTTGAATCACTTCTTTACGAATCATAATCACCCGTACTTCGCCGTCATCTGAGCTGACATCTGAACTGAGGCTTCCATCACTAGATGAGCTGCTGTGTTTAAACACACGCTGTGTGCCATCTTCAGATACCCAAGATTTTTGAACTGCAGTGTTGATACTTGTACAATCCATCTCATCACTATCCGCTGCCGCAAGTATCAGCATTTCACGCAGGTCCACTTCACAATCTTCACAGTCGGTTTCAACAAAGACTTTCAGGTTGCACTCGCCCTTGGCTAAATGCGGGCCGGCGTCTACTTTCTTACCATCTATAAAAACTTCCATGCCGTTTTCTGTGCGGGTTAGAGTTAGTTCTTTACCACTTTCAGTATAAATAATCTCAGATTCGCCAGTTGCAAGGTGCGAGAGGTCGGTTTTGTGTATTTCTAGGCCATCTCCCTGGGTTTCGATCACCATAGTTTCTTCAGCAGTAATGATTTCTTCAGCAGAAATGTTCAGGCTGAAGCTCATAAACAGGCCAGCAATCATACTATTTCGAAATATTGAGTTTGTCATTATTTATTTCTCCGGTAGGTATTATTCAATGAATGATTAAGTGCCCCATGGGTTAAATTCAGTGGGTACAACTTGAAGACGGTAGCCGATCTGAAATGGTTGCAAAAATTTATCATTATTTTTTTCAGCGACAAAGCCGAAAACAAGAAAAAAACAACATGAAAAACAAACGGATGAAGGTGGATTTCGCTAAGTTATTGATTTTTTCTGGCGTTGACAGCAGCGGGTTACAGGCGTATTGTTATCAGCCTAAACACAATATCTTGTGTTTTAGCAGACTAATTACCACAATCTATTGTGTCAACACAATAAATTACAATGCGCAGAAACAATAAGAATAATCAATTAAATACAATAAAGACAGGGACATATAAATGGGCAGCGTTCAGCTAGAAGCCATGGATACAGAAAATAAAATACTACCTTTACAGCCGGCATCGCTGGATATATGGGATAAAAAATACCGCTTGAAAGATAAACACGGTAATGCCGTTGATCAGTCAATTGACGATACTTTTATCCGTGTAGCGCGGGCATTATCAGAGGTGGAACTGGACCAGGAGAAGCGCGAGCACTGGTACCAGGAATTCTTATGGGCGCTGCGTCGGGGTGCTATCCCTGCCGGTAGAATCACCTCAAATGCCGGGGCTCAGGAACACAAGCCTGCAACCTCTACCATCAACTGCACTGTTTCTGGCATCGTTGAGGATTCCATGAACGGTATTTTAGATAAAGTCCACGAAGCCGGACTTACCTTAAAAGCCGGTTGTGGTATTGGTTATGAGTTTTCTACTCTGCGGCCTAAAGGTGCCTACGTATCCGGTGCTGGTGCGCATACCTCCGGCCCGCTGTCGTTTATGGATATCTACGATAAAATGTGTTTCACGGTATCCTCAGCCGGTGGTCGAAGGGGCGCACAAATGGCCACATTCGAGGTCGGACACCCTGATGTTATGGAGTTTGTGCGCGCGAAAAGAGAAGCCGGCCGTCTGCGGCAGTTTAACTGCTCCTTGCTGATTACCAACGAATTTATGCAAGCGGTCGAAAGCGAACAAAATTGGCCGCTGGCATTTCCAATCAGCAAAAAGGATGCCGCTGATGTCGACCTGACCGATACCGAACATGTGATTTGGCGCGACTGGCCTACCACTGAAGGCTATATCACTAATGAGGTCGGTGAGGTCGCCTGTAAGATTTATAAGCAGATTCCATCCCGGCCAACTTATGATTTTGCCGAGCCTGGGTTTATTCTTATCGACAGTATTAACGATACTAATAACAACTGGTTTTGTGAAAATATCCGCGCTACGAATCCATGCGGTGAGCAG
Organism: Oceanospirillales bacterium; assembly: GCA_003232965.1. Classification (GTDB taxonomy): domain Bacteria; phylum Pseudomonadota; class Gammaproteobacteria; order Xanthomonadales; family SZUA-36; genus SZUA-51. The sequence goes on along the minus strand of QIKG01000316.1, from coordinate 3,468 downwards.
CCGCTGCCTCCTTACGGGGCTTGCTTGCTGGGTTCTATTAACCTTACTCGCTATGTTGAAAACCCTTTCACCACTGAAGCCAGCTTTAATTGGGATGATTACCATAAAACAGTAAAAATATTTTCCCGTATGCTCGACAATGTAGTAGATATTAACGGCTTGCCGCTGGCGCAGCAGCGGGCTGAAATAGAACGCAAGCGGCGTCACGGCATGGGCTTTTTAGGCTTGGGTTCTGCCCTTACCATGCAGCAGATGAAATACGGTTCACCGGAGTCGCTGGAGTTTACCGAAAAAGTATCGCGGGAAATGGCGCTGGCAGGTTGGGAAGAAGCGCTCGAACTCAGTCGTGAAAAAGGCCCGGCCCCGATCATGAATGAGGACTTTGAAGTCACCCAGAAAATGCTCCGGCAACGGCCTGAAATGACGGCTGATGGTTATCAAATCGGCGATAAGGTCGCAGGTAAAGTACTGCACGCCAAATACAGTCGCTATATGCAGAAAATCGCCAAATTCCGCCCCGAGCTGGTAGCAGCATTGGCCGAGGAGGGTGCTCGTTGGACTCACCATACATCCATTGCACCTACTGGAACCATTTCTTTGTCGCTAGGCAATAATGTGTCTAATGGAATTGAACCCAGCTTTGCCCACCACTATTCGCGCAATGTTATCCGTGAGGGTCGCAAGAGCAAAGAAAAAGTCGAAGTTTACAGCTACGAGTTGCTAGCTTACCGTGAGTATATTAATGCGCTAGCTATGCCGAACTCAGATAAGGCCGAAGAGAAATTACCGGAATATTTTATTACCGCAGACTCGGTCGCTCCTTGTGAGCATGTAGATGTGCAGGCGGCGGCTCAAATTTGGATAGATTCATCAATTTCCAAAACTGCCAATGTACCCACGGATTATCCCTATGAAGACTTCAAGGATATCTATATGTACGCCTGGAAGAAAGGCCTGAAAGGTTGTACAACCTTTCGCTTTAACCCAGAGGCCTTCCAGGGTGTGCTGGTTAAAGAAGAAGACCTGGAAAAAACCATTTACCGATTTATACTTGATGATGGCCAGATAGTAGAGGTCAAGGGCAACGAGAAAATTGATTATGATGGCGAAATCCACACAGCAGCCAATCTTTTTGATGCGCTTAAAGAAGGTTATTACGGCAAGTTTTAATACCCCTAACAGCAAATAAACAACATAAATACAGGGTTATTATTGAATGCCCGGAGAATACCATGACAGTAAAAATTATAGGCAAAATTGTCGACTATGAAGTGCTTTCCGAAGAGAAGCAGCAGCAGGAAAAAAACAAAACCAAGGTTGAAAAGTCATCCGATAATATCATCCGCATGACTGAATCCGTTAAGCGGCCTGAAGGTCTTGAGTCACTGGAAGGCTCAACCTATAAAATCAAAACACCGATGGATGATCATGCGATGTATGTCACCATTAATGATATTGTGCTTAACGCAGGTACTGATCATGAAACTCGGCGGCCGTTTGAAATTTTTATCAATTCCAAAAATATGGACCACTTCCAATGGATTGTGGCGCTGACCCGTTTAATGTCAGCAGTCTTCCGTAAAGGTGGCGATGTGACTTTTCTGGCTGAAGAGTTGCAGGCAGTATTCGACCCTAAAGGCGGGTACTTTAAGCCAGGTGGTAAATATGTGCCTTCCATTGTTGCCGATATTGGTGGTGTGGTTGAGCATCACCTGATTAAGATTGGTTTAATAGTCCCCGATGAACTTTCTGAACAGCAGCAACTTATTCTTAAGCAGAAGCGAGTAGAAGCCGAGGCTTCTGAAAACAAAACTACAGACTTGAATATAGTCAGTGACACAACCGCTGATGAATCCTATCCCGCATCGGCTACCTTATGCAATAAATGTAATACCAAAGCGGTTGTAGTGATGGACAACTGTGCGACTTGTCTTTCCTGCGGTTATTCTAAGTGCGGTTGATTGCCTGAAATTTTATGTTTGCATGACAAGCTTGTACCCCTTAGGGCAGGGGATTCGGCAGCCAGACTCCTGATTAAGCCATAAACAGAAAAGAAGACCGCGGCGCGCGTCCATGCACATTCATGCAATTTAACCATTTATAATTAGGAATTATAATGCCTGAATTAAGCATCTTTAATATTGCATCAACCAGTGAGAAATTAAGTACTGAAATCATTAGGACCCCGCTAATAAACTGGCCAAAGAAAGTAGCGCAACGCAGGTTTGGAAAAAACACTCAGGTGGTTACCAAACTTGAGATGTTGCAACATACCGGCAGCTTTAAAGCCCGTGCAGCGCTGCTGGCCATACAGCAATTAAACACCCGTCAGATTGAACGTGGGGTTACTGCGGTTAGTGCGGGCAATCATGCGGCAGCGGTTGCTTGGGCGGCAGGCCGGGCGGGTACTACAGCAAAGGTGGTGATGCCATCGGCTTCAAATCCCTATCGGGTTGCCTTATGTCGGGACTACGGGGCTGAGGTCGTGCTGGTGAAAGATGTGCATGCCGGCTTCGAGCAGGTCCGATTGATAGAAGCCGAGGAAGGTCGTTTTTTTATCCATCCATTTGCGGGCGAAACAGTGGCGCTGGCGACTGCAACTATCGGCTATGAATTTCATCACCAACTTTGCGCTCAGGGACAGGCGCTTGATGCAATGATCATTGCTGTCGGCGGCGGCGGTTTGTGTGCTGGTGTAAGTTCTGCTATTCGCTTGCTGGAACCGAATTGTGAAATATATGCAGTCGAGCCCTATGGTGCAGATAGTATGTATCAGAGTTTCCGTGCCGGTAGCCCGCAAAAAATCGACAAAGTCGATACACTGGCTGACAGCCTAGGTGCACCGCATGCCGAAGCCTATAGTTTTTCATTGTGTAAAAAACATCTTGAGGCGGTAGTTAGAGTGAGCGATGAAGAAATTTTGCAGTCGCTGTACTATGTTTTTCAAGATTTAAAGCTCGCGATTGAGCCGGCAGCGGCTGCTGCCGTGGCAGCCTTAGCCGGTCCCTTACGGAAACCCTTAGCGGGTCGCCGAGTTGGAATGATCATTTGCGGCGCAAATATCGACACTGAAAGTTATCAGCGGTATTTACATATGGGCGCCGATCTCGCCTCTGCTTAGTCTTTGCCAGTGTCGAACAATGCCTTCATCGCAACAATAAAGAGTGCGCCGGAAACAAATAGCAAAATGTTACTCACCACCTGAGTGACAACATCGCCGATAGCGGGTATATCGCGAAATGCGGTTGCCGAGAGTGTTAAGGCAATGCCAGCGATAAGAAATGTACGGGTTTCTGTAGCGGTAATATTGATGATCCCTACAATGGCACCCAGTAATACCAGCGTCCACGGAAGCCAGTGCCAGTCAAGCCCCAGGCCGGCAGCAGCGGATGCGATAATACCAATAACAAATAAAACTCTTCCCAAATGTTCCATGATGTTCCTCATGCTTTAATGTAATCCCCGCAG
>QIKG01000023.1 GCA_003232965.1 Oceanospirillales bacterium | reverse complement strand
TGACCTCCCGCGTTATTGATATCAATAAAACCCGCCTGCCCGGCGGCAAAGTTCCTAGAAATTACCACACCGTCCGAGCCGGAAAATTTCACTAACATCCCGGCATCCGCACGACTGGTTGCAAAATAAACACCATCATGTACGGTGAGTTTTTGTACTCTAAAATCGGCGGATTGCTCTGGCGCACCTTCGGCAATAGCGTTGTTACTCAGAACTAATAGAAAAAACAGAAATGTAGTGCTTTTACCAAGCATCTTTAGGCTCCTTTTTGAGATTTAGAAAATCCACTTCTTATCGAGTGTTAGTATCGTAGGTACTTATTAATATGCACACTACAACTCGAATATAGCAGAGAAGCTCTAAATAAACAATTATAACTGACGAATATTAAACTATAACTCAGTAGTTTAGTTGTTTAAATCAAGTAGCAAGTTGACTCACTGCGCTGAGCTACCAGCAATTAATTCAAATCGTTCCGGTAATAAGCACAACGTTTTTTTACAGGCCTGCAGCTCAACCGTCAACTTTAACCGCTCGGGCTGGGATGGTGTGCTTAATTTAATCAATACCGGCCCATTATATAAATTTAATGCCTGCGACGAAAACTCTGTAGTGGTTTTTTCACCGGCAGGGTAGTGAATTTTCGCAATCTTAGGGTTGTTAATTACCCGGGTCGGAATCAATTTGTCATCAAATACACTTGCGGCATTGATATACCAGCCATCCTCTAAGCTGATTTGCAGATGCCATTCTGAAGCACCGGGTGCCGGTGTCAATGCCGCCAATCCATGACCGTTGGCGAAAATTTTATTCTCTTCTGGATAATGTAATTGTGTTGCTTGTAACAAGCTTAGAAAATATTCAGGTTGCGTACCAACACCGGAAAAAGCTGCTTGCTTTAAACGATTGTAGGCTTGGTAATATCTCACTTCGGTTTGCTGCAATCCCAATAGCTCTATCGCCACAGCTCCTGGAGCAGGTAGCTCCGTATCCTGAAATAAGTTTTGCGGGAGCAGTATTTTCTCGGTATAGCTTGAGTAGTAAAGGGTGTTTTCCCGGTAAAATTTTGTCAGCATCGTATCTTCAAGTTGATTGGCACGTTTTTTCCAGATCAGGTCTCCGCTGTTTTTATAAAGTTGCCAGTATGCTTTTGCCAAATAACTGTAGTCGTCAAGATAGCCAAGCTGAGTGCCAATACGAAATAATTCACCAGCAGACCAAGCCTGCTTCCAAACTGCCTCAGCAAGGTGAGTAGCCGTATCAATTTTATTGGCACTAACTAAGGCGCTCAGCCAAAGTGCGTTCCAGGCAGTAATTTTATTTGATATGACACGCGGGGAATCTGTTCTGGAGAGGATTAAACTTTCCTGCCAAGCCCGAGTTTCTGATGCAACCATCGCGCCGTGGATAAACACCCACTTCTCATTAAAATGTATTCGTTGCAATCGCGACGGGAGCATGGATACCTCGGCAGGCTGCCAGAGGTAATAACCACCTTCCTGCCCTTTATGGCCAGCATCAATGGCAGCGGCATAAAGGCCTGCTGGAAGTTGCATTGTTGACTCTACAAACGCAATAACAGTATCGGCATAACGCCTGTATTCGGGGATTTCCAGCCAGCGCGCGGCGTCTGTGAATAAAATAACTGTTAAGGCTTGATTGTATAGCATTTTTTCAAAATGCGGCCGGTGCATCTGTCGATCCGTTGTGTAACGGAAGACCCCACCAAAAACAACATCATTCAGCCCGCTATACATAAAAGCATTAAGCTGATCCATCAGGGTTAGTTTCAATGCATCGGAAGGAGATGATTTATATGTGTTAAGTAAAAATTGCAGCTTCAACTCAGATGGAAATTTATTCGCAGCCCCGAAACCGCTATGTACAGAATCAATACTACCCAGCAGATTTTGGCTGGCAAGGTCGAGTAGATTGGTATCTCCTGTAGCTGCTGTATTGGTGAGTGCCTGTGAACGCCGCACGAGCTCTTTGTCGATTAATTTCGCATTGGCAATAACGCTTTGCGGTTGCTTCTCCCAGAGCTGGGCCATCCTTTCAAGCACGGTGATTAACTTTTCTTTCGATAAGTAGTTTGCTGCAAACACCGGTTTCCCATCGGGTAATAAAATAACGGTAATTGGCCAGCCGCTCTCAGCCTTAATCGTTTCGACTACGAAGTTGAAATAAGCATCTATATCAGGCTTTTCCTCCCGATCAACCTTCAGGGAGACAAAGCTAGAGTTTAGGACAAAAGCCACATCTGCCTGACTAAAGCTTTCGTCTTCCATAACATGGCACCAGTGGCAACTGGCATAGCCTATAGAAAGGAAAATCAGTTTATTCTCTGCTTTTGCTTTGGCCAGATTGGCATCGGACCAACTATACCAGTCGATTGGGTTATCAGCGTGTTGTCGCAGGTAGGCGGAACCTGACAGAATCAGGCGATTGACAAATTCTCCTTCATTCAAGTTTGATTTCTTTCGCGCATCAATCCAAGCCTGCTCGATGGGCTGTTGACTTCCAGGCAGCAGGGCGGCCGCCTCTGCCAGGCCAGAATCCGCCATCAACAGCAACAAACCCACGAGTGGCGGAAACCAGTTAATTGTCTACTCCGGGGGTAATGATTTTATGCAGCCGGTTTGCCTTGAGTCTTTTAATGGATTGGCGCACACCCCCAGGCCAGATAATTTCAACATCAACCCTATCATTTTCCCCCAAGCCCGCATGGACAACGCGCTCATGCATGCTCATATAACCTTCACCGCCACGAATTTCACGCCAGATTGTGCTGCCATCTGCTAGTGTAAATATAATTTTTGCACCAATTGCATCAAGATTTATCCCCTGAGACGGGTCACCCTGAAGCTGGATCTTTATCCAATGCGCGTCCAGTCGCTCAGCATTGTTCTGGTAAAAATACGCGAGTTGATGATAATTATTGATAATAATATCCAGATCACCATCGTTGTCGAAATCCAAATAAGCCGCGCTGCGTGAATTGCTGAGTAGGCCTAGACCACTTTGCGCGGACTTGTTATTCAGCTTGCCGCCACTATTAATAAAAAAGACATTGCTCTCTTGTGTGTCAACGGGCAAATACAAGTTGTCTTCTGCCTTAACAGATGCATCTGCATAGGCATTTTTGCTGCTGTAAAGATTAAACTCATTCATTCCATTTAAAACATAAAGGTCATCGTCTCCATCGTTATCGGCATCAAAAAAGCCGGCGCCCCAGGACCAACCGGTTGAGTTATAACCGCGCCCAACCAGTTCACGGTTAAGCGAATAGCTGATACCCTGTTGTTTGTCCTTGGATGACATAAACAGATCATTGGCTTCTACTACACGTAGATTTGCCAGTTTTTCGAGGTTAAATTTCATCTGAGTATCTGCATTGGGGAGCACATATTTTTCATCTTTATTCATGGTTACGATATTGGAAATATAAATATCCGGTATCAAATCAGCGTTTAAATCTGCCAGGCCGATCCCCATGGTATAAGAAGGCTTTTGCAAGCCCATTTCTTTTGTCTTATCCACGAAACGGCCATTACCAAGGTTTAGGTAATAAACATTTGAACCAAAGTCATTACCTACAATTAAATCCTGTAAATCATCAAGATTGAGATCAGTATGAGTTACTGCTTGTGTCCAACCAACACCAGCAACCCCGGCATCTACCTCAACAAAATTAAAGTTGCCGGTGTTTTTAAATAATTTATTTGGCAAACCATTGTTATTAATACGGCTTAGGGTGGGCAATACGGCATTAATATAGTCACCAAAATAGGTGATATAAATATCCAGCAGGCCATCATTATCGTAATCAAAGACTGTTGCCGGGCCGCCCACAAGGCCTTTGCCACCGAGGGCGGCCGTACTTGTCATGTCTGTAAAGCTTCCGTCCCCGTTGTTTTTGTAAACCCGGTGATCATCATCAACATAAGTAATAACTATATCTTGCCAACCATCATTGTTCAGGTCTACTATCAACGGTTGCCGGGGTTCGCCAGCACGATTGTCTTCGGTTCTTGAAAACGCAATGCCGGCCTCGCTGGTAACATCCTTAAACTGCCCCTTGGTGTTGTTAAGATACAGTTTATTTCCGAGACCGCTGAGGAGCAGAATATCCGGGTAGTTATCATTATTGAGATCACCAACAGCAACCCCAGAGCCACCAAAGGCTGGTGGAATGGTGATGATACCGGTGGTGTCATCACGCCGCAGGTAAGCTCGCAATAGCCTGTTAAGCCAACTGGAGGATCTGTGCATACTATCAATGCCAACACTTTGCGTTATATCGCTAAACCAGCTGGCCTTATTATCCATCTCTTTCTGCTTGATATTTACCGCAGAATGAATAGTTGCTTTCTTGGCTTGAGTATCAGGACTATTCAAAGAGGTTTTTATTTTGCTTTGAATTCTCTCAATTGCAACAGATAACAGCTCCAATGACAACCTCTCCTTACCAGCCTCTATGCCGGCAAGGCCTGCTTCACGCAATAATAAAACCCCGAACTGGGCAATATTTTCTGCCAGCAGCTCTGCTGCGAATGGGTCGGCGTCCAGATAATTAATAATTTCCCTGCTTTCTAGGGCATGACCCAGATATAACCAATGGATACCGCTGTCGCGGAAGGCATCAAGATCATAAGACTCGATTGTGATTGTGTCACCCGGCAATTGAGGAAAAAACACAACATCCTCATACTCATTAACGGTATAAGGGGTAAAGTGCATTACAAATCTTGCCACGTCCTGTTCGCCAACTACCTTGTGCCCATTGACAGCAGCGACATCAACTACACCTTTATAGAGTTCTATTGCATAACCTATCAATGCCTCAATAAATCCGCTTTTGAAGGCCGCCGCTTCAGATTCATCCTTAGGCCAGCTCAGGCGGGCAAAATAAACCTGCATATTACGAATCAACAGCGTATTAGATATTTCGTTGTACGCAGCGTAAGAATTTATTTTCTGTTGGATGATTTTTTCCAGCAAAGGTGGTTTGCCTTTTGAAAATATCACTTCAGGTTGCTCTGCACTCTGATTATCAGCCCCCGGAAGCTGGAACAGCGCCAGCCAGGCACGGTTAATATTATTTAAATCTATCTCATGCAGGCTATGAGCCCTGGCATAAGCATCCGCTTCCTGCAGCAAGGCAAGCGTTGCTAAATCGAGTTTCTGTGTCAGTGTTTCAATGGCATCTGATGATAATGCCGACAACATCTCCGCATCAGGGTCCATCATTGAGTCTTGTTGCGCAGCTAGGATTGCACGCAGAGAGTAGGCAACCGCGCCGTATTGGCGTAAATCTTTCGATCTTATAGTGATAACGGCTTTATTGGGAAATGTCAGCAGGTTATTGTGCTTATCGTCGACACTAAAAGTAATAATTTTATTAAATGAAACGTTAATGCTTTCACTACTTCTACTGTTGTCGGTTTTTCCGCTTGCACGCCAGACGATCTCAGCGAGGCGTTTTTGTAGCTTATTTTTTTGAAAGCGCGCCGGGTCGGTCAGCGGCGTGCCATACATAAAATCTTCAAGGCGGGAGGCCGTAGCGTAGCATTTAGGGTCTTTGTCGCCTTCCAGTTTTTCGATGCCACTAATGATTTGTTCAAGCATCTGTGTTTCTGTCGCGAAGGCTGGAATTGATTCAAAAAGAACTATTAAAAGAACAACCATCAACTTTTTCATATAGATCCTCTCTCAACTACCAGTTAGCTGTTAAATATACAGGATTGGAACAAGGAACAAAAGTACAGGCGTTTGGCTCGGAGTGTAAACCAACGCGCCGACCCATCTATAACCAAACAATGTTGAGCCTGCTGGTTGATTCACTTCTGAAATTAATAATCCCTATATCTTAATCAATCGTTTTTCCTAGTGCTCGGCACGTCATTGGTCAACTCTCACTTTTACTAACAACCATTCAAAGAGTCAAAGTGACGAATTCATGCCAGGTTTTCTTGATTGGTGCTTTTATGTATTTTTAATAGACGACTGTCCTTTGTATCTTTTT
>QIKG01000029.1 GCA_003232965.1 Oceanospirillales bacterium | reverse complement strand
TTAGATCTACTTCGTCACTGCTATCAGCTTTCATCTTTGTTTCCTGGTGACTTTGATTGCAGGTTATTAATCGCTTCAAATGCCTGATCGAGCGCCAATCTGGCCGCGGCCAGAGGGTTGGAATCAAGCTGTTGTTCAGAATCGTTAGCCTGTAAATTGATATCGGAATTCATATCTTCTACCTGCGTGTCCAGCTGCAGCGCAGCAGCTTCCAGTTCATCCAAAGATTGACCTAGGCAATCTGCCAGGAATTTCGGGTCGGGGATGGGATTATTTGTTCACAGGAACTTATACCAATAGATATTTTATCCTGATAGCTTAGCACAACCAGCAATAAACCGAGTCCATCCAGAATAGGAGCCATCCCATATACAGTATCGATTTTCGCACCCGCTAAATAAAATGGTACTGGTGGGCCGGGAACATTGGTAATGGTGACATTGAAAAAGGGTCGATGACGACCGCCAAGGCGGGTGCGGGTATACACACGAGCTGCAGCAGCGAGTGTTTCTGATGGTACAAAGTCGGTTAATTCACTCGCTGGCATAGCGCTGGCGTGGACTTTAGAACGGCGGGTATTGGCATGTATATTTAATAAGCGTTTAAGCGGGTTGCTGATATGGGTTTCTAGCCCAACCAGCATTGCTGACACCTGATTTCCACTATCGTCTCCCGGCGTATCCTTACGCACTGAGATAGGCGCCATCGCCACCAGTTGTTTTTCGGGAAGCTGATCTTTTTCCAATAAATAATGGCGTAATCCTCCGGCACAGATTGCCAGAACAACATCGTTAATGGTGGTACCTGGCACCGCCTTGCGAATCGCCTTAATCCGTCGAAAATCAAAATTCCTGCCCCAAAAAGTTTTCGCGGAACTCAGCTGCTGATTAAATATGGTTTTTGGTGCGCTCAGTATTCTAGGGGGAGGATTTAACTGACTAAGTCGCTTATCTGTATACACCCGGGCTGCGCTGAGTACTGTTTTTCCGACAAATCCCGGTAAACTCAGTGCCTTGCGGGCAGCTCCCGACCAGGCCTCGGTAATAACTCCCCAACTGGATGGGATTTCTTCCGCCTGCCAGTTGTCTTTGCCTTTCAGCTGGCGAATTTCCGGGCTGAGATCCATCAAACAGGACATCATCTCGCCCCCCGCTTTGCCGTCTACTGCTGCGTGATGCACTTTTGTAATCAGTGCGAATGAGCCCTTGGAAACCCCTTCAATTGTGTCGAGGCCTTCTACAAAGACCATTTCCCACAGAGGTCGGGAGCGATCCAGTACCTCACTCCAATTTTCGGCGGCCAATTGCATCAGTTCATCCATCCCGCCGGGTTTAGCCAATGTTTTTCTAGGTAAATGAGATTTTAAGTTAAAATCCGGGTCGCGAATCCAGTAAGGGAAAGACATTGCCCAGGGAACCTCAATCAGGCGCTCACGAAAGACCTTAGAGCCCCTAAGTCGGCTGGCCACTAGCTGATGCCAGCTTTTGTACGAAAACCCCTCAGGCGCATCTTTAGCGTCAATAATATACACAGCCCCAATTGCCATCGGACTGTGTTCACTTTCGAGATAAATAAAAGTTGCATCTAGGGCGGTTAAAACCTGCATATTGGCTCCTACAGCAGACATTTGTCTGTAATTAAAACGCGATTATGAGAACCCTATAATTAGAACCCTATGTGGGTGACAAGTCAATTGTATAATGCAGATGAATAGTATTACTCTTCAGTGATAATACCAGCACCTTCGAGGTGTTTTTTAAGGGGCTGTAATTCATCCGAAAAATATTTCCACTTATGCACTGAACGAGAATGCATTTTTTCACGCACCTGAAGGGTACTGACTGTGGCACTGGTTGCCGGGTTTTTTTCGAAATTTAAACAGGCTGACTCAAATTCCAAGCCCAATTTATCCAGCAGTAAGCGAGTTTGGTTTTCCTGATCGCTGACCAGAGATTCGTAATCAACTTCGATCAGGTATTCACCTAGTACAGCCTGCCAATGGTGGCGTAGACGCTCCTGGGCGACAAAATACCGCCCAAGGTTATCCAGTGAATAGGCGAACTTGAAAAACGACTGCTTATACATTGCAAAACAAGCATCCATAGGATTGCGTCGCAGATAAACAATACGGGCTTTTGGAAATGCTTTGGCGATAAAACCAAGGTATAAAAAATTATACGGATATTTATCAATAAAAAATGGCTGCTCTGTGAGTCGGTACGCGACATCTGCCATATATTTTTGCGCGATTTGACGAATGTTCTTTTTTGCTGCTTTCTCGATTATTAGCGCGTTGACATCGCCAATACCCCCTGCCCCAGCGGCATGACGAATGGCCAGTTGCATGAAAAATGTTTCATCGGCACTTTCAACCTGGGAATGGCTTGAAATTATGCGTTCGGTTAAGGTTGTGCCTGTGCGCGGTAACCCGACAATAAAGATGGGCGTTTTAGTCGGCTGGCTGGAAGCCCTAGGTTCCGGGCGGTTGGCGATCCATTCAACATTACAAACCTTAATGATTTTCTCGATCACAGCGATATCATCAGCGACATCATAGTCTGCCACTTTTGCTACTGCATCGCCTGCCAGTTTGTAATATTGAAAAGACTCCTGCCAGCGCTCAAGGTCTTCAAGTTCTTTGCCAATGGCGTAGTACAAAAAAATATTTTTCTCAGCAGCTAAGCCGGTTTGCTGCAGAATTTCTTGCATCTGTTGTAAATGAACTGAATCTTTAGCGGTTTCAAGCTTTGACAGCTCATAGTGGTTTTTTTGATGTTGCGGGTATTTTTGCAATAGTTCCCGATACAGAGCTTTGGCATCACTGACTTTGCCTGAAAGCACACTACAAGCGGCCAAATTCGCGCGAAACATATCCACGCCCGGTTGTAACTGATTGGCTTGTTGGAATAAAAGCAGTGCTCGGGCATGTAAGCCGAGGGCGGAAAAAATCCTGGCGGCCATATCAAGATATAGTGGGCTGTTGGCAAGCAGTTGCTGGTAACGATCAAGCAAGGCAAAAGCCTCGCTATGGCGTTGTGAAAGCAGGTATTGATCAGCCAGCTCAATGCCTGCATCATAACGCCCTGAATTCAGGCTCAGGGCTTTATTAAATGCCTGAATTGCGCGTTTGCTGTGACCCTTGCCTTTTTCTGCCAGACCGCTGAGGAAATAAGCTTCTGGTTCTTTTTTATCCTGTTTCTGGATTTTATTGGCGAAAGCGGCAACACTCACCCAGTCGCGTCGTTGTGCAGCAGCCCGGGCGGCCTGACTGAGTTGTGCCAGCTGATCATTCTGCATACGACTTTTCAACGCCTAACTACTTCTGAGATGACTACTTCTGAGATGTTCATTAGACTGGTTTATTCAACCTTAATGCCGGCATTTTCGAGCTGTGATTTTAAGGGTTCCAATTCATCACGGAATCGGGTCCAGCGCTGAATCGAACGCTGATGGGTTTTTTCGCGAATTTGAACGGAGCTAGCGGTCGTGCTAGGTGCAGAATTTTTATCAAAATCCAGGCACTCTTGTTCAAACTCCAGCCCCAGTTTATCCAGTAACATACGCGTTTGGTTTTCAGTATCGCTGACTAGTGATTCGTATTCCACTTCGATCAAACGATCTTTCAACACTTCCTGCCAATGCTTATGTAAGCGTTCGTAGGCTAAATAATATTGTCCCAAATTCTCCAGCGAATATGAGAACTTATAGGCCCAGGTGAAAACCTGCTTATACATGGAAAAGCAGGTATCCATCGGGTTTCTATTCAGGTGAATAATACGCGCATTCGGCCAAGCTTTAGCGATAAAGCCAAGGAATAGGAAGTTAAACGGTAGTTTGTCGATAAAAAATGCTGACTCACCAAGACGGTAACCTACCATATCAAGGTATCCTGCTGAAATTAGCGCTGGATCAAGCTGCGCTGCGGCCTCAATGATTTCAGGGTTCATTTTTTCGATAGTTTGGAGGCCACTCTCGCGACGCAACATCATCTGCAGAAACTGGGTCTCGCCGAGGCTTTCCACCTGAGAATGGCTGGAAACAATGCGCTCGACCAGAGTGGTGCCGGTTCGCGGCAAACCAACGATAAATATAGGTGTTTGTTGAGAATTATTGTTTTCTGATTTTAGCGTATTTTTGCCAAGCCAGTCGGCATCACAAGTTTCAATCACCTTATCAATTAGGGCTATGTCATCGGCAATATCATAATTGGCCACCTGACAGACTGCATCACCCGCCTTTTTGTAATACTGGAATGATTCCTGCCACTGTTCAAGGTCTTCCAATTCCTTAGCCAACGCATAGTACATAAATATGTTTTTATCTGCCGTGGCATCTGATTGCTTTAAAATCGCCTGCATTTGATCAATATGTGTACGATCTACAGCAGTTGAAGTACGCGCCAGCTCGTAGTGGTTGCGCTGGTGCTTAGGAAAGCGTTTAAGTAAGGTTCGATACAGATCACGAGACTCAGAGATTTTTCCGAGATAAACCCCACAAGCGGCGAGGTTTGCCTGAAACAAGTCCACCCCCGGCTGCAGTTGGTTTGCTTTTACATATAGCGGCCAAGCTTTTTCAGGCAAACCAATTTCGATGTAAATTGTACCGGCCAAATCCAAATACATGGGGCTATTATCAAGCTTGCTACTATATTGGCCGAGTAACTCCGCTACCTCAGGATTCCGCCGTGCGATCGAGTATTGATTGGCTAGCTCTATAGCAGCATCGTAGCGATTAGCATCTAGCGCCAGTGCTTTTTCGAATGCCTGAGCGGCGAATAGAGGCCTGTTGTTTACCCTTTCAACCAGGCCCTTTAGAAAATACCCCTCCGCGCTATCAGGGTTTTGTTGCAGAATAGAAGTCGCACAGGCAGCCACAGTTCCCCAATCCTGGGAGCGTACCGCTCTGCGAGCTAATTCGCTCATTTGGGTGATATTAATTGCCATGAATATATAGGTATATTTCAGTTGCAGTATAGGTTGAGAGTATTATTATGCAATTGTGATTGTTATACTACTCTTTTTGTTTGAGCTTCTCCTTAATAATGAGCAAACACACTGAAAGCACATCAAATCACAGTAGCAGTTGGGATACCTATTGGCAGGGATCTGCTGGTGCAACAGCCTTAACCGCTGGCGGTGCCAACCACCCGGCAATACTTGGGTTTTGGGATGCCTTTTTTGGTGAATTAAAACAGCATATTGAAACCCCAAAAATACTCGATATTGCTAGCGGTAATGGTGCAGTACTTGAGCGTGCGCTAACAACATACGCCAATCAGGCGGCGTTAACTTCTGTTGATATATCACCGGCAGCTATAGCAAGCATCAACACTCGCTTTCCTGAAGTTATCGGAATCGTTGCAGATGCCGCCAAAATACCATTGGAAGATGCTAGTTTTGACATTGTCACCAGTCAGTTCGGGCTTGAATATGCCGGTAAAGATGCTATCTATGAGGCCGCCAGACTGGTAACAAACGGCGGACAACTGGCACTCTTGCTACACACTGACAAAGGCAGCATTCACGAGGAGTGCCGTCAGAGTCTGGATGCCATCGAACGGGTGCAAGCGAGTAACTTTATTACAGCAGCAAGAACTATGTTCGATGCCGGTTTTAAGGCGGTTCGCGGAGCAGACCGCAGCGCTTATGATAAAGCCGCTGAGAAACTTGCGCCCTCACTGGCCGTGCTCGAAGGCATTATGCAAGAGTATGGTCAACAGGTTGCCGCCGATACCATTTTCCGCCTGTACAATGATGTAGCTACTATTCATCAAAGAATCCAGCATTATGAACCTGATGAAATTCTTAACTGGTTAACAACCATGGACTCAGAACTGGAAGCTTATGCAGGTCGAATGAAAAGCATGCTTCAATCAGCTTTTAATGCAGATAGCTTTAAATTAGCCTGTGATGGTTTGACCGACAGCGGTTTTAATATTTCCCAGGCCGGCACACTTAATACTCAAGATCAGGAAACTCCAATGGCCTGGCAATTGATTGCAACTAAGCAACATTAATTCTACTACTTAGGCTCTATTATGAACGAGAAAACTAAACAAGCCGGGCGTAAAGAGCTGGATGCCTGGATTAAAAAAAATCTCAATGCTGCTGTGCATAAGCTTATGGCGCGCGGTAATATCGACAGTCTGGTTGTTGAAGGTAAAGCTGCTTGGGTGCTACCATTTCAAGTGCTCATAGGTAAGATTCGGGCTAAAGATCAATTGATTTTGAGTGGTTTATTTGTGGTGAACTACCCACCGATTATCTTGAGTCTGCTGTGGCAGAAACACCGCGAGAAATCGCCCGCCATTTTTCCATGAAGTGGCAATTAAACGCTTCCCGTTTTTTAAGTGAAAGCCCTGAGCAGAACTCCAATCAAATAACCCAGGATACCGTAGCTAAAAACCTTATACGAAATGCTGAGGATTTGTATTCACTTGCAGCAGATGACCGATTATGGTTGGAACAAGAAGCTAAGCACTAGTACCGAACAACGGAAGTAGCTATGTTAATACCGACAAATAATTTTCGGGTTACCCCCCAAGCGTTGATGTTCGACCCAGAGTTGTACATTTTCGACTTTTCACCCGATCTTAAAACCAGCAAATTTCTTCTGGTTGAAGAAAAAAAACTAGTGCTTTCACCGTTTATTGATATCCGCTTTGAGCCTTTGGCACAAGGACAGTTCACATTACCGACAAAAGAACTGCTAATGCTGGAAAAAATGCATCAGATGCAACGCCCAAAGTCGGCTTTCATATTTCATCATGCCTTTGTTTGCTCTACTTTACTGGCACGCTGCCTTAACCAAATTGACGCGTTTTTTAGCCTCAAAGAACCCTGGATATTACGTCGTTTAGCTGACTATAAACGCAGTCAAGGACAGCGCTTAAATAAGAATGAGTGGTCGAAATTATTCACCTGCTATCTCGGATTACTAGCAAAAAACTATCATAGTGGTAGTACACCTGTCATCAAAGTAACTAATGTCGCAAATAACCTCCTCTCAGATGTACTACAATACCTTCCTGATCACAAATGCTTATACCTTTACTCAGACTTAAACAGCTTTTTGATTTCTAACTTAAAAAAGCCCGTCGAAACACAAGTCAAGATGCCCGCACTTGCCGCCAGTTTTTTGGTAGATAGTAACTTTTCTAAAAAGCACCCCCAATATTGTAATCTTAAAAACGCTTCATTTTTACAGGTTTGTGCATTAATTTGGGTGATTAACCTTTATAACTTTAAACAAGACACAGAAAAACAACCATCTAATACTGTTCGAAGTCTGGAAATGAATACCTTCCTTACCAACATGGATACAAGTTTAAAAGCTCTGTGTAGCTACTTTGGTCACCAAACCACAAAAAATGATATAGAGGATATGCTCCACCCAGAAGTCATACATACCAATGCCAAGCAACAGCACCAACCCTTTGACAATCAAAACCGACTGGTTGAATCAGAGAAAATACTGGGTCGCTATGCAAGCGATATCAGTAAAGCAAAATCATGGGTAGAACCAATATTGAAAGAACTACAGCTAGTCGAATATTGTCAAACTAAAGATCTACTTAAATTCAGGCTAATTAATTAATCGGAATTTAACTTATTGTACGAACTGAGTAGTTTTCCATTCTCATCTTAATTTGAGGTATTTATGATAAACCCGAACTTGGACACAGATAATCTTACTCAATCTTTTAATCTTGATAAGCGTGTAAGAATTGACAGCTTTCTACAAGCTGATGTTGCCGAAAGAATTCATGCTGCCTGTATTCGCAGCGTACCATATAGTACTCAGTACGTTATTGATGGTCAATATCAAAGTAAAACCCCTGAGCAAATAAGCAAACTAAGCTTGCAAGAGAAGCAACTCATTAATCAACAGATAGCTAGCGCTGCCAGTAAAGGCATAGGTTTTCTTTATGATGGCTATTTAAAAAGTCGAATTCAAAAATCTGTTGACCCGACAACCGGCAATGACCTGAGTTTTTTACATTCAGTTTTCGACTACCTTGGTAGCAAGGAAGTGCTTGATACTATAAAGGAGGTAACAGAAAATCAGGATATCACCAGAGCAGAACCTCAATATACACGCTATACACAGGGTCACTTCCTAACGCGGCACCTGGATGTTGTGCCTGGGAGAGGTCGTAGAATAGCATTTGTGCTTGGGCTCAGTAAAAAATGGCATCCGGACTGGGGTGGCTTACTACAATTTTATGCAAAAGACGGGACTCCTAGAGACGCTTGGATACCGCAATTTAATGTTTTGTCAATTTTCGAAGTCAGCCATATACATGCAGTTACATATGTAACCCCATATGCGGCTGAACCTAGGCTCTCACTCACAGGTTGGTTTATTGCTGACGGCTGAGGCCGTAGGTAACAAATTATAAGCACAAAGGCTTCTTGCCGTATATCAGCAGGCTCATTTTTGAACTGTGCATCTCGGGAGATTTCATCCCGAATATTTTTCAGTTACCATCAAACCACCACTTTGCGGTTTAACAAAGTATCTACCATGAGGTATCATGCATTCTGGGAGGCTTCGCGTCGCACATATATGAACCCACTCCGTTTGCAAGACATTTGATCATTGATGTGAGAGGGAATCATTGCTCTCATATATCCGGCCTGTTTATGGA
>QIKG01000225.1 GCA_003232965.1 Oceanospirillales bacterium | reverse complement strand
CTTATAAAGATATAGAGATATGTAATATACCGACCCTTGGATAAATGATGGATAAATTGGTTTCAAAATACAAAGGTAAACGGCTCGGTGACCGGCTGAAGATTTCATTTGAATACTTCCCGCCTAAGTCGAAAACCATGGAACGGCGCCTATGGCGGACGGTCGGGCAGCTGGAACTATTGAACCCGACATTCTTTACCGTTACATATCGGTCAACGGAAGCTGACCGTCAGTTAAGTTTGGAAACCATTGCTGCGGTGGCGAAAGAGTCAAAAATTCCGACAGCGGGACATTTGACCTGCGCAGGGGAAACCCGTGAGGCGGTGAATGATGTGGCACGTTTTTTTCGCGACAATGGTATCAAGCGTATTGTAGCCCTGCGAGGTGATGCGCGCGATGGGGAAACCCCCAGCAATGAGTATGATGGTGCGGTAGACCTAGTTGAGGGCCTGCTGAAAATTGACGATTTTGATATTTCAGTGGCAGCCTATCCGGAAACACACCCATTGGCTCTGTCAGAAACGGCCGACATTGACTATTTGAAACGCAAACTGGATGCGGGTGCGAACCGCGCGATTACTCAGTTTTTCTTTGATCCGGAGGTTTTTTTACGCTTCCGTGATCGTGCTGATAAAGCTGGCATTACCAAGTCAATTGTTCCGGGTATTCTGCCTATTCATAACATCGACCGGGTACAAGCCTTTGGCTCGCGTTGTGGTGCAAGCCTGCCTGCCAAATTAGTGGAGCGCTTCAGCAGCCTTAAAGATGATCCGCATGGACAATATCATCTGGCGGTGGAGCAGAGTGCACTGATGTGTGAGCAATTGATTCTGGAAGGCGTTGATGCTTTCCACTTTTATACCTTAAATCAGACGGATTTAAGTTTTTCTGTCTGTCGCCAGCTTGGCAGTCGGGTAGAGTACTTACCTAAACCAACGGAATTACACAGCCCGCTACAATTAGTCTCCGGTCGCAGCAGTTTTGGTGCGGGTTAAACACCTTCTGTGATCCGGACTCCCGAGCCGGTACCTTCTGATGAATATCACGGCTCCCAATGATATCCCGGGTCGGAGTCCGGGAAGACGGTATTACTTAAAGCTTTAGGCGGCAACTATCTTGACAAACGCCGGTGCCGAGACAGAAAGTTAACTCGGCGGTAGTGGAATTGCATATAATTAGCTATGGACTACAAATTCCAGAGCTTCGAACTAAGAACTGACCAACGAGTGTTGATAAAGCACGGCCAAGAAATTCCTGTTCCCAACAAGGTTTATACCTTTTTGCTGTTGCTACTGGAAAACGCGGATAGCATCGTATCGAAAAAATCATTGGAAGATGTAGTTTGGAAAGGCCGTATGGTTACCGACACTACCATCTATCAATTGGTAGCCAGACTGAGAAATATACTTGATGACCATGACGAAGATAATCCGATAATTCAAACGGTGCATGGTGAGGGTTACCGCCTGCTGCCAGCGGTTACCAGTACTGCTGAAACTCAACCCAATATACCCGCCAGCGGAAAGCCCAAATCATGGTCTAGGAAAACTTTCTATAATGTTGTGGTGGTGGTTATCCTTACCATCCTGTTTTTCTGGTTTAAGAGTGATGGCGAGCAAGACGAAAATCAAGCTCAAGTTATCGGCATAGCGCAGGCATCGCCCCTGCGGGTGAGTTTTGTGCCTGCAACACTGGGTGGCCAGAAGTTTTCAGATACCGGAACCGAATGGTTATTTGCTGGTGGAGTATTTTATCTGGCAGAATTGTTGTCCAGAAACACTTCGTTAACCATTCAGGCGCCGCGTAAGCAATGGCTTGAGGCTGAAGATAAAAACAGTTTGGCGATTGATCTGTTACAGCATAAAAGTACCGATGTAGTGTTATTGGTTGATACCGGCAAGGATGCTGATAGTTATTTCTCTACAATACAAATCCGAGATACAGGTGGTGTCAGCGTTAGTGAGTCATTTCGTGCCAATTCTATTCGCCAGTTAATGGCACAGTCTTCTGTTTGGATTGCTAATCAAGTTCAGCCAGCCACGACCAACGGAGATATAGGTGCTCAGGATTTAAGCAAGGATGAATTTGCTATCGAAAGCTTTGTGCGGGGGATGTCGGCACAATTACAAGGTGATGCTAAAAAGGCCATTAAGTTTTTTCAAATTAGCACCGAACAAGATCCGGGCTTTTTAAACGCCTGGTACGAGCTAGGTGTGGCTCAGCGCAAACAGGGTAACTATGATCAGGCTTTGGCCATATTTTCAACACTATCGCAAAGCCCAAACGAACTAACTTCTAAAGTTGCTAATGCCACAGGTATTGCCTATTGGCGGAAAGGCGAATACAAGTTGGCTAGAGAGGCATTTGCAAAGGGTCTGGAAAATGCGCGTGCGTTAAACTCCAGGCATTTGATCAGATCGGTTTTGACTAATATGGCAATTCTTTCGATGGCGCTTAAGGATTATGATAGAGCAAGAGAGTTACTGGACGAAGCCATGACTTTGATTGATGCTGAAAATGACCCCTATAGTTATGGCACTGTAATGAATAACTATGCGGGTCTTGAGATTAGAACCCATAACAATAATAAAGCTATTGAGTATTCTAAAGCAGCCATTGATGCCTTTGCTCGCGCTGGTGATTTACGCTATGAGAATACTGCCAAGTCCAGACTCAGTGGTATCTTGATTAACCTGGGAAGATTCGAAGAGAGCGAAGCACTGGCACTTCAAACCCTGGAGTTCCGGCGGCAGTCTGAAGATCATTCCGGAATGGTTTCAAGCTACAATAAACTTGCCAGAGCTGCTGTTGCCACTGGCAGATTCCGCGACTCGGAGGACTATTGGAATAAGTCTTTACAGTTGTTGATAGTGCTTGACGACCGCCATGATCAGGGCAGTATATATGCAAGTTTGGCAGATTTATATCTGCGCTCTAACAGCTTAACTCGTGCTGCGGTACAGATTGAACTATTAAATGAGATGGCGGTTCGAATTGATTCGAAAGTTCTACAGAAACGACAGGCAGTACTAACACTGCGCTTGGCTCTAGCCCAAGGTGAACTACAGCAAGCGAAAGAAATATTAAGCCAAATGGATCCCGTAAGTAGCGCTGAGGCAGCTCTTTATCAGGGCGATTTACTACTCCAAAGTGGTGATAGCAAAGCTGCTGAGAACGCTTATCTTGAAGCTGCAAGCCAGATGTCCACCAGCGGTAAGAATTTGGTGTTGACAGAGATTCAAAACCGACTGACAAAGCTGTATCTTCAGGGCGATACCGACAAAGCCCAGGCCAGTATTGATAAAACCCAACAGTTTTCACCCTTTCCATACCCGTTGATGAAGTATGAGGCGATTATTAGCCACCGACAGGGGCAGCACTTCCTAGCGGTTACTCAGCTAACCCAGCTCAAAGCTGGAGCTAATGAATTCTGGCAGCCAGAAGATCAACTCTTGCTGGAAAGGTTCAGCGCTGATCTATAGCTGTTCCCAGCGGGGGGGGCTCTAGAAGCTCGACGCCAGGATGATCTTGTAGGGTGCCCCGTTAAGGCGAACCACTGCATGGCGAGTTTTTGCTCCTGCAAAACCTGCACTTCCGTCATCCCTGACAGTCGGTGCAGGAGGTAGGGCAATGCAGGACGATTCCAAGGATGGAATCGGTAGAGTCGAGTCTGGAACGGAGGCCGAGCAATTGCCGAGCCGAACGCACCAGCGAGTGGTGTAAGCTCGAAGCTCTAGCTGAATAATGTCTGATATTTCCCTATATATCAGCAAAAGTCAGAGATTTATAAGAAGTAAGAAGCATGTTTGGGGCTAGGATACTAGTGGCAAACTCCATGCTTTGCTTGGGGGCGCTCAAAATATAGGGAATATAATGAAAAATTCAATTCGTATAGTTCAATTAGCATTATTTATAATGCTCTCATCAACTTTGTTTGCAGCCGAAGGAGTCGTAGAAATCAATCAAGTTTGTGCTACCCAATTGGGTTGCTTTAGTGGTGACACAAGCGGCTTCCCGGTAACCATAGCCGATGTCGCTGCTGGTACTAGTTTTATCTTGACTAGTGATTTGGTTCTGGCGGACACTAATACAGATGGTATAGCTCTTGTTCTCCCGGGAATTTCTATTGATCTGAATGGGTTTTCAATAATCGGTCAAGCTTGTGTTGGTAGCGGTAATAATTGCACTCCAACTTCAGGTACCGGCATTGGAATAAATGCGCCTATAGCTGCACTTCACGGAACTTCGGTTAAAAATGGCAATGTTATTGGTATGGGTGGGAGTGGGCTTGTTCTTATCGGCGTGAACTCCAGTATTAAGAATGTTACTGCGCGGTGGAACAGGGTTAATGGGTTAGTTGTAGGTGAAAGTGGTTCAATAAATGATAGTAGAGCTGCCAATAATGGTATGGATGGCATTCTGTTCTTCCAAATGTCTAGTATCAAAAATAGTTTTGCTATAAATAATGGGAGTAATGGGTTGCAGGGTACTAGCTATGCCATTATCGAAAATAATATTATTCGCGGCAATGGGCTAGTTGGTATTCTTACTTCACCTGGCTTTTCTTCAATAATCAATGGTAATACTGTTGACAACAATGGTGGTCATGGAGTGCAGTGTGGTAGAGGCTCCAGAGGTTGCCTGGTAACCAATAATTTTATTAGTACCAATACCGGCAGCGGCCTTTTTCTTACTTCCAGTAGTGCATACAGAGGCAATGTTTTGAATGGCAATGGAACAGCAGTAAACGGGGGTGTTAATATGGGGGGTAATTTATGTGGAACTGTTGTTTGCCCATAAATATGAAGATTCTTCATGTTGTTGGTCTAGGCGCTTTAATGGTTCTTCTTGGCAGTACTACGAATGCTATCGCACAAACCCCAACTGCATTAAATACAGTAAACTTTGTTGGTGATATAGATAGCAGTCTACCGGCCAATGGCGGTACCAGTTTTAATAGCGACGATGCCATTATAAGTTTTAGCATCGCCACTGAATTTGCCACCAGCACAAATGAACTGGGCGTACTGGCTGCAGCGAGTATTGATGGCTTTCACCGGACTGGTGATGGTTGTGGTGATTCTATATATTCACTGGATGTAACTACTCTGATTGCCGGAACAGCAATGCGTCCGGCTGATGTATTTACAGCTGCTGGTGTCAAGGTATTGGATGCCAGTACAGCTGGAGTAGCTGACGGGGTTAATATCGATGCACTCAGCCGTGACCCCAGCAATTGTGATTTAATTATCTCCACCAATACAACGGCGTTGTTAAGTGGCAGTGCCTTTAGACCGGATGATTTAATCCGCTGGAATAGCATTAATGGTTTTAGCCTGCTACAGCAAACCAACTTCGGTACCAACATAGATGCAGTTCACTACCTGAGCGCATCTCGCTGGTTGGTGAGCCTCGATGTAGGCACGCAACTGCCGGATATTGCTGGTCTTGATGAGCAAATCTTTGAAATTGGTTCGACCTTTCAATTATTAGCTTTGGATTTAAGAAGCCTTGATAGCTCTTGGGATGCAGCGGATATAAACGCATTATGGGCTTTGCCACAACCGATTATTGAATCTATTTTCTCAGATAGCTTTGAGTAGCTAAATCAACCATCAAATAGGTGAGCTTGTGACCAGTTAGAACACGGTTGTAAGTTATCACTTGCAGAATAAGGGAAGGGCTAAGCAAGCAACGAGCCTGCCATGCTGGCACTAACGATGAAATTTTCCATGCCGAGCCCCGACCCGGTACCTCTTGACTGGTGCACCATATTCAATGATATCCCGGCTCGCAGGCCGGGAAGACAGGAATAGGTTTTATTCTAAGCCCCTGAGCCAGAGTCTCTCAAAAACGAACATTCGCCTTTCCGGCCGCCGAGCCGGGATATTCTGATAATTACTATTAATCTGAATAAGATCCCGGATCAAGTCCGGGAAGACGATTTTCTTATATAAATCCAATATATTCCCGGCCGCCAGTCGGGATATTATGCATCCGGAAATTGATAATCTTTAAATTGATCCCTGATGCTAAGTTTATTCAACTTGCCAGTTGCGGTATGTGGTAGTTCT